>NZ_PSLQ01000110.1:1137-4906 GCF_040289685.1 Pyrinomonas sp. | reverse complement strand
TAAGTGGTCGAGGTTACAGGGATCCCGCGCGAGCGGCCCACTCCTTACAAGGGTGGGGGTGAAGCGCCCGATGCGGACTTGAAAACCCAACACAATCAGGTATCAAGGCGTCCACCTGATCGGAGGCGAACCGTGGGACACGAAGGCGTCGCGCGCGTGCTGGGTGGCGGTGGTTCTCCAGAGGCACCCACGGCTTAAGCTATAGAGGCTTGATTAAATCGCCTACCGTGTTGAGTGGCGGTAGCGCTCCAGAGGCACTCACGGCTCAAGCGCCGCGTGGAGAGACTATACGGTCACCACAACACCAAGCCGATCAGAAATCGAATCAACCCCGTCCCAAAGACGATCCAAGCGGGGTTGAGGCGAAACCGCAAAAGGATCAAAACGCCCAAGGCAGCCAAGCTCAAACCGATCCATGTGTGGATGCCGGCGCGACCGATGCTCCACGCCGAGGCGACCAACAATCCGACCACCGCTGGCGTGACGCCACGCAAGAAGGCTTGCACCTGCCGATTGGACCGAAATCGGCGCAAGCTTGATCCAGCAGCGATCGTCAGCAAAAAGGCCGGCAGAAAGATGCTGCCGGTGGCGACTAGGGCGCCGAGCAATCCGGCAACGCGATAACCGATGAACGTCGCAGAGATCAACACCGGCCCTGGCGTGATCTGCCCGAGCGCCGTCGCGTCGGCGAACTCCTGATGCGTCAACCAGTGATGTGTCTCCACCACTTCGGCTTCGATCAAGGGCAACATCGCCAATCCTCCGCCGAAGGCAACGGTGCCGATGCGAAAGAAGACGACGGCCAACGTCGCCAGCAAAGCGAGCTTGGCGAGCAATGGGACCAGCGCGATCAGCAAGCCGAACGCGCGCAGCTTGGTTGATTCTTTTCCCACCCTCTCGTCGGTCTGCGATTGCGAGAGCGGGCGCGTTAGGTACCCGCTGATCACGCCATCGCGCTCGTACTGCGCGAGCACGGCGCGCCTCTTTTCAGCCAAGCGACGAATCCGGCGCCACTTCTGCCAACGCCTTTCGGCGTAAGCGTCAACGTAAAGGCCGACCAATCCGGCAAGCAGCACCACTTCAATCACCGTTGCTTTGAAGAGAGCGACGGCCAAGCAGGCTCCGAGCGCCAGCCACCGTTGCCATTTTTTGTGGAGAGCGTTCTTCCCCATCTGCCAAGCGGTCGCGATGATCAACGCGACCACTGCGGCGTTGAGACCATGAAAGAGGCGGTCTGTATCGGGCAGCGAGCGAAAATGGCGGTAGAGGATCGCCAGCCCGATCATCATCGCCATCGAGGGCAGCATGAAGCCGCTCATGGCAGCAGCGGCACCACGCCAACCGCGCAGACGGTATCCCACGTAAGCGACCGCATTGCCGGCGCTGGTTCCGGGCAAGCTCTGAGCCAGTGCCACCGCTTCGATGAACTCGCGTTCAGTGAACCAACGCCGTTCGTTGACGGCCAACGCCCTGATCTGCGTTAGCACAGCCAAGCCACCGCCGAAACCGGTTGCGCCAATCCTCAGAAACGAGAGGAAGAGGCCGCCGAGCGTTGCCGTGCGCGACAGTCGTTTAAGCTTTCGCCGACCGCGCCGCACGCGCGTTCCTAAACGGTTGGCCATCTCCTTGGCTGGCAACATCCTTTTTGCGCTCGGCGCCGGATTCGCCCCCTACGTCACACTATGGGGGCATCGTCGTCAACGCGCTGATTTCGAGTGCGCGTCGCACCGCCATCGCTCTCACAGGGCAAAATGGTCGTCGCTTCCATGATTCACGGGGCGCGTCCATCAGAGCGCGCCGCGCATCAGCGCGAACTTTTCTCGCCGCCTTCGACCACGCGCCGGAGCACGAGGCTGCTGCCGACGACGAAGAGCAAGCCGAGGAGCAACCAAAGTTCGACGCGCTTGATGCGGCCGAGTATCGCTTCGGCACTTCCGCTCAACACATATCCAATGCCGGTGAGCAAAGCTGCCCACATCGTGCAACTCAATGCATCGATGAGCGCAAAGCGCCCGAAATGGCGGCGATTCGTTCCCCACAAGACCATGGTGACAACGCGCGTTCCGTAGAAAAGCCGACAGAGCGGCAATTGCCGCCAGCCTAAGCGATTGATAAGGCGCTCGGCTCTTTCGCCCGCCCGCCGGTAAAGCCAGCTTGAGCGAATCCAACTGGCGTTCAATCGCCCTACCCAGTACCACACACAATCGCTCACAAAGGCCCCAGTAGCCGCCGCCAGCACCGCCGACAAAGGCGCAAGGTAGCCAAGATGCGCCACCACGCCGCCGAGAACGGGAGCTGCATCGACCTCGACCAGCGCCAGCGCGAACACCGCCAACACCCCATAGTTGAGCAGAAAATCTTCCATGATTCATCCATGATTCAAAGCGCAGCGGCTCGTTCGGTCGAGCGCGCAGCTCGCGAAGCGGGCCGCCGCTTGTGCAATGATCACGAGCTGAAGATTTCACACGCGCGGCGATCGCACAACGACATCGCCGACGCGATGACCTCGCGTCCAGCGTTCAGCATCGATCCTGACCTCGCCCGCATGGGGAACTTTGCATCACCCGAATCCTGCGATCCAGCGCTTCAATACGGAGCTTCAACCGTCGCCTTTCTTTCGAGTTTGCCCCACCCGACCAACGCGCCGCCGAGCGCCGTGCGGACCGATTTCAGCATCACGTAGTACATCAACTGGCGATAGCCGAAACGCTGCCAGAAGAGCCACCAGAGCAAACTCCATTGTTCGCGCTTTTCGAGCATGAACGCACAAATGGCCGCCAGCCAATCTACGGCGAGAAAGAGAGCGTAGTAAAAGAGCGTCTGCTGCAGATCGACGGAAGAGTATTCGTGCCCATGTGTGAGGCGGTCGAACGCCGCGGCCCCGAGCGCCCACACCATGACGAGGTCCATGACAGGCGACACGAGCGGGAAGAGGATCTGAAAGATCCAGACGTTGGGCAGCGCGATCCATCCGAGCGTGCCGTGCCGCAGCAGCGCATCGCGATGCTTCCACATGCATTGAAGCGTGCCGAACGACCAACGGAAACGTTGTCGCGCTAGGTCGCGCCAAGTATCCGGCGCTTCGGTCCAAGCGATGGCCTCCTCTTCGTAACCGATCTTGCAACCGAGACGACGCACGCGCAGCGTCAGATCCTGATCCTCGGCGAGCGTGTCGCCGGAAAAACCGCCTGCCCTTTCGATCAGCTCGCGCCGCCAAGCTCCCACCGCGCCAGGCACCACCGTGATGCAGTTCAACGAGGCGAAGGCCCGCCGGTCCAGGTTCTGCGAGGTGATGTACTCGAGCGCCTGCCATCGCGTGACGATGTTGATCCGGTTGCCAACCTTGGCGTTGCCTGCCACGGCGCCTAGGTTCGGATCGTGGAAGCGGCGCGCGAGCGCGCGCAACGTCCCAGTGGCGAACACCGTATCGGCATCGAGCGCCACGACGATCTCGCCTTGTGCGTGACGAAGTCCGTAGTTGAGCGCTTCGGCCTTTCCGCCATTCTCTCGGCGAAAGACGCGCACGCGCTGCTCACCGGCGAATCTTTCGCTGACGACCTGAAAGGTTCGATCCGTGGAGCCGTCGTCGACGACGATGATTTCGTAGTGCGGGTAATCAGAGGCGAGCAAGCTGGCGATCGTTCGCTCGATCACCCGCTCCTCGTTGTAAGCCGGCACGATCACCGAAACGAATGGCTGATGATCGGCGCCGGCATGCCAACGCTCGCGGCGGCGCGCGCGCACGCGCTGCGCGGCGGCAAGCGCCCCA
>NZ_PSLQ01000110.1:0-966 GCF_040289685.1 Pyrinomonas sp. | reverse complement strand
CGTCGATGGGCGGCATCGTCTGCTCCGGTTTCAATCCGGCCAATTCCGAGACGGTGACGAAACGATAGCCGCGCGCCCGCAACTCGCGGATGATCATGGGCAACGCTTGCACGGTCGCCGTGCGATCGCCGCCGCCATCGTGGAGCAGGACCACTTGCCCGCGTCTTTCAGGATCGGTGGACGAAACGGCTTGAATCGTTTGCTGCACGATGTCATCAGCCGTTCGGCGTCGCCCGTCATCGCCAATCAGCTTCCAGTCTTCGGGATCTACGCGCAGGCCGACCGTGATGTAACCCAGTTTTTGGGCGACGGCGATCGGCTCGATCTCGTCCGGCGTGGTCGGCTCGGCATCGCCGAAATAGGGCGGACGAAACAACAGCGTCGCACGCCCTGTGAGCGCTTCGATCAAACGCTCGGTGGCCGTCAATTCGAGTTGCGTCAAGCGGCTTGGAGTTTCCCCCAAGTTCGGGTGCGTGTAAGTGTGATTGCCGATGTCGTGCCCTTCTCGCACGATGCGCCGCACGAGGTCCGGATGGGCTTGACCGTTTTCGCCAATGATGAAGAAGGTAGCCTTCACGCCTTCGTCCCGAAGGATATCGAGGATGGGCGGCGTCCACTTCTCGTCCGGACCATCGTCGAAGGTCAGTGCGACCAGCCCTGGATGATCGCCGGTTCGACGAATGACGTAGCTTGATGGGATCTCTTCGTAGCTTTCATCGGTCATCAAACCGGTCGTCTCATCTACATCCAACCGTCGTCGCCCGTCGTGCGGCTCGGCCTCTAGTTGCAGAATCTCGCCCGTTCCCTCGAAGTCTATGTCGTAGCCGTAGTGGATGGTTCGAAGCGCATCGGCTGATTCCGGCGTCGCGCTTTTGGTCCGCCCGAAGACGTTCCATAACGATGGGTCTTCGGAACCCAAGCGCCACAAAGCGAAGCCTGCTGGATGGTACGTGCTGGCGGCGCGCA
>NZ_PSLQ01000039.1:21911-31522 GCF_040289685.1 Pyrinomonas sp. | reverse complement strand
CTTCCTCGTCAATTGTGGAGGGCCAAATTTACACCACTACTTGAGACTCTAACTAAACTTCGGACGAACGAAGGCCGTCGCTCTTTCGCGACGAAAGTTTGAGGCGAACCACATATCGCAGTCAAATTTCGAAGGAGGAAGGTTATGGGTGGCGAGATGATCCAGTTTAAAAGCAACGGCAAACAGGCGGAAGGTTACTTGGCTGTCCCGGCTTCAGGCAAGGGGCCGGGCGTCATCGTCATTCAGGAGTGGTGGGGTCTCGTGCCGCATATCAAACGCGTCGCCGACCGCTTCGCTGAGGAGGGGTTCGTCGCGCTCGCACCCGATCTCTATCACGGCAAGACGACGAAGTCGCCGGATGAAGCGGGCAAGCTGATGATGGCGATGAACATCGCCGAGACGGAGAAGGATTTGCGCGGCGCGATCGAGTACTTGCTCAACCATCCGGCGGTGACGAGCAACAAGGTCGGCACCGTCGGCTTCTGCATGGGCGGCGCGCTCTCTTTGTACGCGGCGACGAAGAATCCGCAGGTCGGCGCGTGCGTCATCTTTTACGGCGGCCATCCGAACGTCAAACCGGAACTCGAAAAGCTTGAAGCGCCAGTGCTCGGGCTATACGCCGAGCGCGATACGTTCGTTACGCCCGATGCGGCGCGCGAACTCGAACGGCGTCTGAAGGAACTCGGCAAACAGGTCGAGATACACATCTACAAAGAGGCCGATCACGCCTTCTTCAACGACGATCGTCCCGAAGTCTACAACCGCGAAGCGGCGGAAGATGCCTGGCGACGCACCATCGAATTCTTCCGCCAGCATTTGCAACCAAAGGCTTGAGATCACTTTCGAGCGACCAGCCATCCCTAACGTTCTCTGAAGCGAGCGACCTTCGAGCGGGATGCTGGTCGCATTCCTTTTTTTCAATTCGTGCCGTCGCCGGGTTGCTTTTGCGCGCGCTTCTCCGACAAAATCTTACGCTGGAGCGCAGGCTCCGAAAGGCAGCGTGATGTTCGTCGAAAGCAAGATCAAAACCAAGCTTCTTCGCCAGATGGGCGAGGCCATCGAAGATTTCAATATGATCGAATCGGGCGACCGCGTGATGGTCTGCCTGTCGGGCGGCAAAGACAGCTACACCATGCTCGATCTGCTGCTCGACGTGCAAAAACGCGCGCCCGTCAAATTCGACGTCCTCGCCGTCAACCTCGATCAAGGGCAGCCCGGTTTCCCCAAACACGTGCTCCCGGAGTACCTTAGCGCGCGCGGCGTCCCCTTTCGCATCATCGAACGCGACACCTACTCGATCGTCAAACGGCTCGTGCCCGAAGGCAAAACTTACTGTTCGGTCTGTTCGCGCTTGCGGCGCGGCATCCTCTACCAGACGGCGGTGGAAGAAGGCTGCTCGAAGATCGCGCTGGGCCACCACGCCGACGACATCATCACGACCTTCTTGCTCAACCTCTTCTTCATCGGGCAGCTCAAGGCGATGCCGCCCGTGTTGCGCTCCGATGATGGCAGAAACACGGTGATCCGTCCGCTCGCCTATTGCCGCGAACGCGACATCGCCGAATTTGCCGCCGAGAAGGACTTCCCGATCATCCCGTGCGACCTGTGCGGCTCGCAGCGGAATCTGAAACGCGCGCGCATCAAACGCTTGATCGCAGAACTCGAACGCGAGATCCCGCACATACGCAGCTCAATGCTGACGGCGCTTGGCAACGTCACGCCATCGCACCTTCTCGACACCAAACTTTACGACTTCAAAAAGTTCGCTTCCCTCACCGGAGACATCGAAGCCGAACTTGATGCGGCGCTCGGTCTCAACGAAGAGGACGCCACCGAACTGGCCCAATTGAGCAGATGAAGCCCGCTGCAGTGTGCGCAAAGATCAACGTGACGGCAGTCTTCCTGCGGCAGAACTGTGCGGATCAAGCGGTGTACCTTCGCGCACAAAAGACGCCGAAGGACTCGCCCGCATGACTACTGAACGCCATTCTCACGCCGCGAGTTGCAGAGCTGAAGAGATCATGCGCTCCTTCTCGTAGCACGCTCATCCCATCACGCGGCGATAACGATGTGTGACGGGGCGGCGTCGGCCGATGCCGATCGCGTTGCGCGAGATGATGAGCGTCGGCGGAAGCTGTCGCCGTTTGAACTCGTTGGCGGGCGATTCCACCCGATTCAGCACGTCGTAAACCAAGTGCGCGTCGTTGCCGGCGGCGATGATCTCCTCAGGCGTCGCTCGTTGTTCGAAATAGAGTTTCAGGATGGGATCGAGCTTGTCATAAGGCGGCAGGCTCTGATCGTCGAACTGGTCCGGCGCGAGTTCCGCCGACGGGCGCTTTTCGACGATCGCGCGTGGGATCAATTCGCGCTCGCGGTTGATGTGGCGCGCAAGCGCATAGACTTCCGTCTTTAGCACGTCGCCGAGCACCGCCAAGCCGCCGTTGGTGTCTCCGTAGAGAGTGCAATAACCGAGCGCCAGCTCCGACTTATTGCCCGTCGAAAGGAGCAGTCTGCCTTCGGCGTTCGAGATGGTCATCAAGATGCAGCCGCGGAGGCGCGACTGAAGGTTCTCCGCCGCGAGCGATTCGCCGCCGCGTGTCGGGCGCTTCAAACCGAGTTCGCGCGCCAGCACTTCGAAGGCTTCGCTGATCGGATGAAGGCGCATCTCCATCCCCAATCGGCGGCCCAACTCGCGCGCATCTTCAACGCTGCCGCGCGATGAAAAAGGCGATGGCATCATCACGCCGAGGACGTTCTCTGGGCCGACGGCTTCGCAAGCGAGCGCGGCGACCACCGCCGAATCTATCCCGCCCGAAACGCCGATGACGACGCGCTCGAAACGGTTCTTGCGCGCGTAATCGCGTATGCCGAGCACGAGCGCTTGATGAACGGTTTCGATGTCATCGCCCGTCAAGCAGCGTTCGTGTCGCGCGCCGGAGTTGAGATCGACCGTGCCGACGAATTCCTCAAACGGCGGAGCTTGCAAGATCGTCTCTCCGTGCTGGTCAACGACGAGGCTCG
Source organism: Pyrinomonas sp. (assembly GCF_040289685.1). Taxonomy (NCBI): domain Bacteria; kingdom Pseudomonadati; phylum Acidobacteriota; class Blastocatellia; order Blastocatellales; family Pyrinomonadaceae; genus Pyrinomonas; species Pyrinomonas sp. Next base: position 28,501 of record NZ_PSLQ01000039.1, on the reverse strand, counting down.
CGCCATCGAAGATGATCCCGTCGTTGCCGCCGACGAGATTGACGAAGACGATCGGCAGATGCGCAAGGCGCGCGCGATGAGTGACCATCGCGCAGCGCACGCCCATCTTCCCCTTGTTGAAAGGCGAGGCGTTGATTGCGACGAGAAGGCGCGCTCCCATGTGTATGAGTTCATCGGTGGGGTCTTCATCGTACAGGCGCTCGCGCCAGAAGGTCTTGTCGTTCCAGAAATCTTCGCAGATGGCGATGCCGACTGGCACGCCGTCGATCTCAAAGAGCCGTCGCTCGCGCGCCGGCTCGAAATATCGTGGATCGTCGAAGACGTCGTACTCGGGAAGGAGGGTTTTGTCGGCGAAGCCCAGAAGCTCGCGGTTGCGGATCACGGCGGCTGAGTTGAAGAGCTTTCGTCCGTCGCTTTCGCCGGTCGGGCGCACCGTGCCGACGATGGCCGTGATGCCTTCGGTGGCCGGAATGATCCGTTGCAGTGGCTGAAGCGCGTCCCGCGCGATGTCCGGATCGAGAAACCAATCGAGCGACGTGTAGCCCTGCACGCAAACCTCAGGGAAGACGACCAGATCGGATCGTTCGCGCTTGGCTTGTTCGATGGCGCGAATGATCCGGTCCGTGTTCCCTTCGTAATCGCCGTTGGTCGTGTTTATCTGTGCGATGGTGACGCGCATCTGCGAATCGCTCCTTTTCTCGCAGCATAACACGAAGGGCGCGCGGCCAGCCAAAAAGCGCGGCGCGAGGACGAACCGAACGGGACTAGCGCCTTGCAGCGGCAATGGTCCGCCGCGCGATGGCGCACCCGCCGTCTCATGTTCGCCGCTTCATCATCGTCGAGGGCCATTTATTGGAACGGAAGGTTCGCCCCCGTCCGAAGCGAGCTTGGCCGCCAAAGCGCGAGCGGGCCGCTCCTTATCGGGTGGGAGGTTCGCCGTGCCCTCCGCCGCCCGGCGTTTCGATGCGCACGCGGTCGCCAGCCTCGAGCTGCCATGTCCCCTTGGACGCGATCCGTTCTTCACGTCCGTCACGCCTGATGATCGTGTCGCGGCCAAGTGCGCCGTCCTCGCCACCGCAAAGACCATAGGGGGCGTGACGGCGACGTTCGGCCAGCAAGCTTAAGCGCGCGGGCGCGAGCAGTTCGATCTCGCGCACGACGCCGTCGCCGCCGCGATGTCGCCCGCGCCCACCTGAATCGCGCCGCACCTCGTAGCGGCGCACGCGCAGCGGATAGGCGTATTCCAGAGCTTCGGCGGGCGTATTCAAGCTGTTGGTCATGTGCGTATGCACGGCATCGAGGCCGTCGAGCGTGGGGCGCGCGCCCATGCCGCCAGCGATCGTTTCGTAGTAGCCGAATTCGGAGCCGGTTCGCGGGTCAATGCCGCCGATCGTCAAGTTGTTCATCGTGCCTTGGCTCGCCGCTGGGATCTTTTCGGGCAAGGCCTGCGCGAGTGCCTTGAACAGCACATCAACGATACGTTGTGACGTTTCGACGTTGCCGCCAGCCACTGCCGCCGGTGGACCAGCATTGACCACTGTTCCGCGCGGCGCGATGACGCGAATCGGCTCCATCAATCCGGCGCTCATCGGCACATCTTGTTCTTCGATTAGACAGCGAAAGACATAGGCGACGGCGGAAAGCGTTATCGCTTCGACGGCGTTCACTGGACCACGAACTTGCGGCGCGCTCCCCGTGAAATCAACCGTCGCCTCTTCGCCGCGGATCTCTACGCGCACGCGGATCGGAATCGGTTCGCGGCTCAACCCATCGTCATCCAGCGCATCTTCCGCGCAGTAAAGGCCATCGGGGATGGCGGCGATGGTCGCACGCATCAAGCGCGCGCCGTAAGCGATCAAATGTTCGGCGTAAGCCAAAGCTTCGCGCGCGCCGTTTCTTTCGACGATTTCAAGCAAGCGCGCCGCTCCCGTGCGCAACGATCCGATCTGCGCCTCGAGATCGCCCCGCCTCTCATCGGCAGCGCGCACGTTGGCGAGGATCAGTTTCAGTAGATCTTCGTTGAGTCGCCCGCCGCTTACGATCTTCAAGGGCGGAATGCGCACGCCTTCGCCGTAAACATCCGCCGCTAGGCCCATGGATCCCGGCGACGCGCCGCCGACGTCGGCATGATGCGCGCGGTTGGCGACGTAAAAGATGGTCTCGATGCGCCTTCCTTTGGCTCGAGTTCTGTCACCGACCGCCCAGACCACGGGCATGACGAGCGTGATGTCGGGCAGATGCGTCCCTCCGACGAACGGGTCGTTGAGCGCGACCACGTCGCCCGGTTCGATCTCGCGCTCTCTGAGCGCCGCTGCGACGGCCATCGGCATCGAACCGAGATGGACCGGCATGTGATCGCCTTGTGCGATGACGCGCCCGCGCGCATCGAAGATGGCGCACGAATAGTCGCGCCGCTCTTTGATGTTCGGCGAATAGGCCGATCGCCGCAACGCTGCCCCCATCTCCTCAGCGACCGACGTGTAGAGCGCGCGATAGATCTCCAGCGTGACGGGATCGAATCTTTCCGTGATCTTTCTCATCGAGTTCAGTCTGGACGTTCAAGCATGCGGATAAGCTGAAGGCCATACGGCTGCGTGAGAAATCCTTCTCATCTCAGTCAGTCAAAGCGTTCAAGGCTCGATGATCAGGTTGCCGAACCGATCCACGCGCGCGCGCGCGCCAGCGGGGATCAGAGTCGTCGAGGAATACTCCGCGACGATGCACGGCGTAGCGAGCCGAACTCTTGACCTTAACTCCTCGCGGCGATAAAGGTGAGCTGTTCGCTTCCCATCGTCGAAAACGACGGTAACGCGCTGCGCTTTGATGCGCGGCGGTCGTTTCGTTCGTTCTCTTCGGCCAACGATCTCGCCCACGATTCCAGTCGAGCGCACGCGCAGGCTCACGATTTCAACCGGACTTTGACGGCGCGCGTAACCGTAGCGCAGCTCGTGCGCGCGATGAAAGGTCTCGCTGAGATTCAACCTCGGACGCCACTTGAGTTCCAACTCGAAAGATTGTCCGCGATAGCGAGCGGCGAAAAAGCGCGCGTGGCGTTGACTGTGACGCGGAAAGCCTTCGCGCTCCAGCGCCTGCGCGCCTTGCTCTTCGAGTTCGCAAAACAGAGGCTCGAGGTTTTCGACGGCTTCGCCGCCGAGCATGACGGTGCGCGTCTGCTCCCGCACGACGTCGGCAGCAAGCACGCCGAAGGCCGAAAGGGCGCCGGGATCGCGCGGCACGATGACGCGCGGAATGCGCAAAGAGCGCGCAAGCGCGACCGCATGGAGGCCGCCTGCGCCACCAAATGTGACGAGCGCGAACCGGCGAGGATCGTAACCGCGCTCCACGGAGACAGCGCGAATGGCCCGCTCCATGTGCGCATTGACGACGCGGATGATGCCAAGCGCGGCTTCTTCTGCGCTCACTTCACGCCGCACGCGCGCGCTCATCTCGCGCGCTATAGCTTCAATAGCCGCGCGCGCGCGCTCAGCATCCAACGGGAACGCCCCACCAAGCAGCGCATCGCTGCCTAGTCGGCCTAGGACCAGATTGGCATCGGTCACCGTCGGCAGATCAGACTTTCCATAGCAGGCTGGACCGGGATCGGCGCCAGCCGACTCTGGCCCGACGCGCAACGAACCGCCGCGGTCAACGCGCGCGATCGAGCCGCCGCCCGCTCCGACGGTGTGAATCTCGAAACAGGGAATGGCGATCGGAATGCCAGACACGATCGTCTCGCGCGTAGCGCGCACTTCGCCGTCGGCACAAAGCGCCACATCGGTGGAAGTTCCGCCCATATCGAAAGCGATGTGATCGCGTGCGCCCGCTTGCCGCGCCGCGTGGAGCGCGCCAACGACGCCGCCTGCTGGACCAGAAAGCACCGTGCGCACGGGCTCCGCAGCCGCGACCTGCGCGCCGATGCTTCCGCCCGATGATTGCATGATGCGCAAGCGCGGCACATTACGCCCGAGCCGTCCGAGATAATGGCTCATCAAAGGTTGAAGGTAGGCGTTGGCGACGGTCGTCGAGGCGCGTTCGTACTCACGGTATTCGGGCAGGATTCGGTGCGAGATCGAAAGCGGCACCCCGAGTTCAGCCAAAGCGGCGGCGAGTTTACGCTCGTGTTCTGGATTGGCGAAAGAGAAAAGCAAACAGACGGCCACCGCTTCGACATCCTCTTCGCGCAAACGGCGAACGAGCGCGTTGATTTCTTCATCGTCGAGCAGTTCGAGCGCCGTTCCGTCCGCCGCCGTGCGTTCGCGCACGCCGAAGCTCAGCCCGTCTGCGACGAGCGGTGCCGGGCGCGTGACGTTGAGATCGTAAAGGCGCGGACGCGCCTGCCGTCCCGTAATGAGCATGTCTTCGAACCCGCGCGTGGTGATGAAAGCGACGCGCGCGCCGCGCCTTTCGAGAAGCGCATTGGTGCCGACGGTTGTGCCATGCACAACTTCGATCTCATCAAACGCAAGCTTCAACTCCGCACAGATGCGTTGCACGCCGTCGAGCACGGCGCGCGACGGATCGTCGGGCGTCGAAGGGAGTTTGAAGACGCGAACTTCCCGCCCAGTGCTGTAGATGAAATCCGTAAAGGTCCCGCCCGTATCGACGCCGATGCGAACGAGGCGTCGGCGGGAGCGTGACTGTTGCGCTCTCTGAGCTTGGGCGATATTCATCGAGCCGCGTGGCGATTTTGGGAGAATCGCGATAGATCCTTCGGTCGCTACCGATAAGAGTTCTGGTCCAGATTGGCCCGGACGACACGGGTCAAATCGAAAGCTCAAGGCGCGTCCACGCTGGTCCAGCAGCCGCGCTCGTGCGCGCGCCGCGCGGCATCGAGCACGAGTTGGACGCGATGTCCATCGGCGAACGTCGCCGCCTCTTCGACCGTCCGGCGCCCTTCGCGCAGCGCCGCGACGATTGCGCGCGCAAAGGCGGTGAAGCCGCGCGACCAACCGTTGTCCTGCAAACCCGGGGCAAGATCGTCCGGCTCGACCGGCACCTGCTCCCACCGGTTTGCGTCGAGGTCGGCGCGCCAGAGTTCGCCGCGCTCTTCGATGCGCAGCGCACCGCGCCTCCCAAAGATCTCTGTGAAGTGCTCCTGCTGTCCGGCTTCGACCACCGACAGGGAGATCAATCCGGTCGCGTCTTCCACCAAGTCCGTCTTCGCTAAGCGCATTAGAAGAAGCGCTTCCGTATCCGAGGTCACGCGCCGCAGCGCACCGGTTTGCGCATCGCGTCGCTCTTTGATGTGCGTCGCAAGCGAGCAGCAGATTTCTTTGACTTCTGCTCCGAGCAACCAGCGCACGGAATCCACAGCGTGCGAGCCGATGGCACCGAGCACGCCGCCGCCCTGCTTTTCATCCGACCACCAGTTCCACGGGCGATCGGGATGCGCGCGCGTCGCGTTGCGAAAGAGGATTTTGATGTGGATTACTTTGCCGATAGCGCCATCTCGGACCATGTCGCGCATCCGCCGCCGTCCGTTCAAAAACCGCAGTTCGTGATCGACGAGCGCGAAAGCTCCGCTCCGTTCGGCGCGCTCGACCATGCGCCGCGTCTCATCTGCGTTCATCGCCATCGGCTTTTCGCAGAGCACGGCCTTGCCGGCATCCAATGCGGCGAGCGCCATCTCCATGTGCGTTGAAGGCGGCGTGACGATGCTCACCAGATCGACATCGTCGCGCGCGATCAACTCCTGCCAGCGATCGGCGACATGCGGGATGCCGAACGTCTGCGCTACGCGCTCGGCGTTCGCGCGATGGCCGCTGGCGATGGCCACCACGCGCGCTCCCTCGCAAGCGAGAAAAGCTGGGATCTGCGTCGTGCGGGCAAAACCGGTGCCGATGATGCCGATGCGAACCGTGTCGCTCATGCTCTCGTCAGCTTGGCGGAAGTTTTTAGGCCGAGAGCTTTATTACCACGCCGACTCGCACGGCGACAAGCCATCGCGTTCTCCGAGCGACCTTTCAACCTTACGCTGTCGCTGAAGTTCGCCTCGCGCGACGGAAAAATGTTACCATCGCGGGCGGAGCATCGAACGCGATGGATGACCCATATGAACGACTTCTAAGGGAAGCAAAAGAGCGCGCGCGCCGCGAAGGGCCGAACGATGTGCTCGAATACTTGGTCTTGCGCGCTTCAAACGACCGGCTGCGCGTCGCCGGCATCGAATGGCTCCACCGAGAACTGAGCGAAATCGTCGGCGAACTGAATCGTGGCGGGAAGAGCCTCGTCTTGGAGCGCGAAGATGACCACCGATTCAGCGTCGGCAATGCGACCATGCACGGCGTCCGTCTGACGGTACGCGGCGCAGGTTTCCGCGCTTTGACCATCGAGGCTGGATGGCCACGCCGCCCGCACGAAGGGATCGTGCGCGGCGGTCTCGCCGCCGCGCGAATTCAAAGCTTCGGCGGCCCACGCGAAGAGATCATCCTCGTCTGCGAACGCGAAGGCGCCCCGCGCTGGATGGCACGCGATGCCGCCGGTCATCAACAACCTTTCACCGTCGAACTGCTGCGCGCGCGCGTCGCGGCGTTGCTCGACGGGTAACTCTGCATCGGCGCTGAAATGGGCGGCACGCTCTACGTCGTCGC
>NZ_PSLQ01000039.1:0-21869 GCF_040289685.1 Pyrinomonas sp. | reverse complement strand
CATCACGCAACGCGCGCTGCGCGTTTTGCGCACTGTCGATCTGATCGCTTGCGAAGACACGCGCCACACGCGCAAACTGCTCGCATACTACGGTATCGAGCGCCCGACCATCAGCTACCACGAACACAACGAGCGCGAACGCGCCGCAGAGATCGTCGCGCGCATCGAAGCGGACGCTGATGTGGCGCTCGTCACCGATGCGGGCACGCCTGCAATCAGCGATCCCGGTTACCGTCTGGTGCACGCTTGCATCGAACGCGGCCTGCGCGTGGTGCCCGTTCCCGGTCCAGCCGCGTTCGTCGCCGCGCTGGTCGCTTCGGGGTTGCCGACCGACCGTTTCTTCTTCGGCGGCTTTCTGCCAGCCAAAAAGAACGCGCGGCGGGCGGCTTTAGCTGAAGCGCGCGCCATCGGCGCGACGCTCATCTTCTACGAAGCGCCGCACCGTCTGGCCGAAGCGCTCGCAGATGCACGCGAGGTTTTGGGCGAACGCGAAGCGGTTGTGGCGCGCGAGTTGACCAAACTCCACGAGGAGATCGTGCGCGGGCGTTTGAGCGAACTCGCCGAACGTTTCGGCAAGGAGAACGCGCGCGGCGAAGTCGTGCTCGTCATTGACCGGACCGAAATCGCCGAACGAAAAGTCGAAGCGCAACCGAACCGGTCGCAAAAGCTGGCCGAAAGAGTGGCGCAGCTTGAAGCCGATGGCGCAGATTTTCGCACGGCGCTGAAACGCGCGGCGCGCGAACTCGGCATCCAACGCGACGAAGCCTACAGGATGCTCGCTGCAGAACGGGATGGACGTACCGCATCGCGCACGAAAAGAGGTCGAACCCAATAGAGCGCAACAAACGCTCTGCCTCATCCCAGCAGTGAAACTCTTGCTCGCAGCGAACACGATCGGCGTTGCGCCTCTTTCGCTACATTTTCCGCATGAAGTTGAGACCGCATTTCGTTTTTCGTGTCGTCGAAACGAGAACGGATGCAGCGGCGAGTCCCGTGTTACCGATAGGCTCGGAGTCTTCTTTTGTTTTCGTTTGCTCTCGTGATATTTTGGGCCGCGCTTTGAAACATTCGACACGTGTGCGCCGTAAAAACAGGCGCGTCAAGCATGCGGCCTGAGGCTCGTGCGTCTTGGGCGCGTGCTTGGCGTGTTCCTTCCGCTCGAGTTCGTCGAAGACTTTGGTCGTTGAGGAGGAGCGCCCTCGTGCGCTTGAGCACGGAGGAGAATTAGTCATGAAAAACGCCCGACTACGCATCTTCGTCACCATCGTTTCGCTTTGCGCCGTTTCGTTGGTCGCCCCCCGCTGTGGCCTTTTGTACGCGCAGCAACAAACTTCGGTCGAAGCGATCAACACTTACGCCATCACCAATGCGCGCCTCGTCACGCTCGCTGGTCCAACCATCGAGCGTGGGACGGTGGTCATCCGCAACGGATTGATTCAAGCTGTTGGCCCCGATGTCTCGCCACCCGCCGATGCGCGCATCATCGACGGGACAGGCATGACCGTTTATCCAGGACTGATCGACGCCAATACGTCGCTCGGCATTCCGGCTCCGACGCCGCAACCGACGCCGCGAGGAGGACAAGGGTTACTCGCCTTCTTGACGCAACCCTCGACTCCAGCCTTCTCTTCTCCTAATTCGCCGTATCCGCCCGGCTTGCAACCGGAGATCATGGCCGCCGACCTCGTCCGTCCGGGCGGTGAGCAGATCGAGGCCGCGCGCAGCGCTGGAATCACGGCAGCGCTCAGTGCGCCGCGCGAGGGCATCTTCATCGGACAATCGGCCCTCATCAACCTCGCCGACGACACGCCGCAACAGATGATCATCCGTTCGCCGATTGCCCTACACATCGGCTTTACGCCGCTTCGGGGCGGCACCTATCCCGGCTCGTTGATGGGCGTTTTCGCCGCGATTCGCCAGATGTTGTTGGACGCGCAGCGCTACGATCAAGCGTGGCAAACCTATGAACGCAACCCGCGTGGGTTGCGTCGCCCCGAGCTGGACAAATCTCTGGCCGCGCTCGTTCCGGTCATCAAGGGGCAGTTGCCGGTCGTCATGTACGCCGACACGGAACGCGAGATTCGTCGCGCGCTCGATTTGGCGCAGGAGTTCAATCTCAAAGCGATCATCGCTGGCGGCACCGAAGCGTGGAAAGTCGCCGACCGTCTGCGCCAACAGCGCGTCCCCGTGCTCGTTTCGCTCAACTTTCCGCGCCGCACCACGGCCCCCAACCCAGAGGCCGATCCCGAACCTCTGCGCGTCCTGCGGGCGCGCGTCGAAGCGCCGCGCAACCCGGCGCGGCTGGCTGCCGCTGGCGTTCAGTTCGCCTTTCAATCCGGCGGCATGACGAACATGAGCGACTTTTTGAACAACGCAGCGCGTGCCGTCGAAAACGGCCTGTCGCGCGATGAGGCTGTGCGTGCGATGACCATTCGCGCAGCGGAGATCCTCGGCGTGGCCGATCGGCTCGGCTCGATCGAGGTGGGCAAGATCGCCAACCTGACGATCACGCGCGGCGATCTGCTGGACCGCAATCGCCGCATCGCCCACGTCTTCATCGACGGGCGCCCGGTCGAGCTTCGTCCCGAAGCAGCGGTTGGTCCGCCATCGGCGGGAGCTTCGGGTGCGTGGACGCTCCGTTTGGTTTCGACAGAAGGGCGTGAATATGATCTGACGCTCAACCTGCAACAACAGGGCGAACGTCTTACGGGCACGCTTCAAGGCGCGCTCGGCACGGCAGACATCGCCAACGGATCGATCAGCGCGGCAGGCGAATTCCGCTTCACAGCGCGCATTGAGTACGAAGGGCAGACCACCGAAGCCACCTTCACCGGGACCGTCACCGGCAACGAGATGCGCGGTACGGTGCAGATCGTCGGACGCAGCCCGGCTAGCTTCACCGGCACGCGCACCGGTGGACCGCCGTCACGCGCCGGAACGCAACCGGCACCTCCGCCGAGCGGTTCGACCGATCTTTCCGGCACGTGGAATTTGACCTTCGACCTCGGCGACCAAGCGTTGCCCGCCACGCTCACGCTGCGCCAACAGGGCGAGCGCTTCACAGGCACGCTTCAAAGCGCGCTCGGCTCTTCGGAAATCAGCGATGGCGCAGTTGGCACCGACGGTTTTCGCTTCACGACCAACGTGACCTTCGGTGGAGAGAGCTTCACCATCACGGTCAGCGGAAAGGTGCAGGGCAATCAGATGAGCGGCACGGTCTCTTCGCCGCGCGGCACAGTCTCTTTCACGGGTACGCGCCCACAAGGAGGTGAAAGATGAAACGACAAGCCATGCTTTTGATCGCCTCGATGCTCTTTTTCGTTCCAGCGGCACCAGCGCAGACGCAATCGAGCGCGCCAACGGAAACGCTGATTCGCAACGCGACTGTGCTCACGGTTTCGCGCGGCACGCTGCGTAACAGCGACGTGCTCATTCGCAACGGCAAGATCGCCGCCATCGGACAGAACTTGCGCGCCGGGGCCAATGCCAGAGTGATCGACGCTACGGGCAAGTACGTCATGCCCGGCATCATCGACTGCCATTCACACTCGATGATCGACGCCGTTAATGAAGGGACGCTCTCGGTTACGTCAATGGCGCGCATCCGCGATGTGCTCAACCCGACCGATGTCGATCTTTATCGAGAGCTCGCCGGCGGCGTCACGACGCTCAACATCCTTCACGGCTCAGCCAACGCCATCGGCGGGCAGAACACCGTCGTCAAGATCAAATACGGGCGCCCCGTCGAAGAGTTCATCTTTCCCGGCGCGCCGCCCGGCATCAAGTTCGCCCTCGGCGAGAACCCGAAACGCTCCAATTTCCCGCCGCTGCCGGGCCAGCCACGTCGCTACCCGGCGACGCGCATGGGCGTTGAAGAGACCATCCGTGATGCGTTTACGCGTGCGCGCAACTACAAGGCCGCGTGGGATGAATACCGCGCCCGGTTGGCGCGCGGCGAAAAGAACTTGATCCCGCCGCGCCGCGACCTCCAACTCGAACCGCTCGTCGAAATATTGGAGGGCAAACGACTGGTTCATGCGCATTGCTACCGCGCCGACGAGATCCTGATGCTCATCAGGCTGGCCGAGGAGTTCGGCTTCAAAGTGCGCACCTTCCAGCACGTGCTTGAAGGCTACAAGGTCGCAAGCGAAATCGCCCGGCACGGCGCTGGAGCCTCCGCCTTCGCTGATTTCTGGGCTTATAAGATCGAAGCCTACGACGCCATCCCGTACAATGCCGCGATCATGGTGCGACATGGCGTCAACGTCTCGATCAACTCAGACTCGGATGAGCGCGCGCGTCGGTTGAACATCGAGGCCGCCAAAATGATGAAGTACGGCGGCTTGACCGAAGAGGAGGCGCTCAAGTTGATTACGCTCAATCCGGCGTGGCAATTGGGAATCGATGATCGCGTCGGCTCGATCGACGTCGGCAAAGATGCCGATCTTGCCATCTGGAGCGGCCACCCGTTCAGCGTTTATTCGCGCGTCGAAATGACGTTCGTCGATGGCGAAGTCTTCTTCGATCGGCAGCAAGATCTGGTACGCCGGGCTGAACTCGAACGCGAGCGGGCGCAACTGGAACAGGCTGAACCCAATCGCCCGCCCGCACAGGGCGGCGCGCCGCCGCCCGCGCCGCGCCCGCGCCGCACAGCTTATGAACACGCCGATGACATCTGGGATGGAGGTGACCACGACCAATGATCCGCCGGAAAGCATCGCTCGCAACCACGCACGAGCCGGCCGTCGGACCTCTGCGCCGGGTTCTTCTAGCAGCCAAACTCGTAGCTTTGACCGCCATTACCCTTTCGGCCGCGCACGCGCAACAGATCAATCGCGTCGCCGTTGAACGGGTCCGCACCGGGCCGCAAGGCACCTACGCGATCCGCAACGCGCGCATCGTTACCGTCAGCGGGTCGGAGATCGAAAACGGCACCATCGTCATCCGCAACGGCAAGATTGAAGCCGTGGGCGCGAACGTTTCGGTCCCCGCCGGAGCGCAACAGATCGATGCGCGTGGCCTTGTAGTCTACCCCGGCATGATCGACGCTGGAACTTCGCTCGGTCTAGTGGAGGTCCCAACGGGCGCGCCCGGAACCGTGGACTTGAGCGAAGTCGGCGACATGAATCCGAACGCGCAAGCTCTGATCGCCGTTAACCCGCACAGCGCGCACGTCGGCGTCACGCGCGTCAACGGCGTGACCACCGTGCTCACCATGCCGCGCGGCGGTATCATCTCTGGCCAAGCGGCCATCATCAACCTCGATGGCACGACCCAATGGGAAATGTCGCTCGTTCCCGCAGCCGCGCTGGTCATCGATTACCCGCGCGTCACCATGGGCGGCGGACAATTCGCTCTTCTTCAAGCCCAGCAGCCGCCGTCGAACATCGCCGAAGCGGTCCGCGCGCGCGACCGCCAAGTCGAGCAACTGCGCAAGATGCTGCGTGACGCCGAAGCCTACGCGCGCGCGCATGAAGCTTACGCGCGCGACAGCCGCAGCGTGCCGCGCCCGGAGCGCAACGTCGTGCTCGAAGCGCTCGTCCCATACGTGCGCGGCGAGCGCCCCGTGATCTTCCGCGCCGACCGCGAGCAGGAGATACGCGCCGTCATACGCTTCGCCGAAGAGATGAAGCTCCGACCGATCATCTTGGGCGGCAACGACGCTTGGAAGGTGGCGCAACTGCTGCGCGAAAAGAACGTCCCCGTGATCTTGAACGGCGTGCTCGATCTGCCCATGCGCGAAGACGATCCGTACGACGTGCTCTTTGAAAACGCCGCCAAGTTGCAGCGCGCCGGCGTTCGCTTCTGCATCTCAACTGGCGACACGGGCGCACACGTGCGCGACCTGCCTTATCACGCTGGCATGGCCGCTGCCTTCGGCTTGCCTAAAGATGAAGCCCTCAAAGCCGTCACGCTCTACCCAGCGCAAATCCTCGGCATCGCCGACCGCGTCGGGTCGATCGAACCGGGCAAGATCGCTAACCTCGTCATCGCCGATGGCGATCTGCTGGAAGCGCGTACCAACATCCGCTACCTGTTCATCAATGGCAAGCAGATTCCGCTCGTCAGTCGCCACACGGAGCTGTATGAGCAGTTCAAAGATAGACCCTAAATGATTTTCGCTCGGCGCGCGCCTGAGTCCAGCCGGGTTGCGATTCGGGCGCGCGCAATCGAAACCCATTCGATGCGCATCGTTACCGTGCCCAATCTGCTCACCGTCTTGCGGATGATGCTCATCCCAGTCTTCGTGTCGCTACTCTTCTACAAGCTTTACGCATGGGCTTTGCTGGTCTTCATCTTCGCCGGTTTGACCGATGGACTCGATGGTTTGCTCGCCCGCCGCTTCAATCAACGCTCCTCGCTCGGCACCGTGCTCGATCCCATCGCCGACAAAATACTGCTCGTTACTTCATTCATCGTCCTCTCGATGCCGAACATCTTCCAGCAGCCGCTCCCGCGCCACCTCCCCATCCCTTTCTGGACCACGGCGCTCGTCATCAGCCGCGATGTCTTCATTCTGGTCGGGGCGGCGGCCATCCACTTGGTCACAGGCTTTCGCGGCTTCCGCCCATCCTGGCTCGGCAAACTCAACACCGTCGTCCAGATCTTGGCGATCATCTACATCCTCGTCGCTGCGCACTACCCACCCATGACCGGCTACTTGCCGGCTGTCTATTCCGTGGTTGGCGCGGCAGCCTTCATCTCCGGCATTCACTACATCTTCTTCGCTTCGCGCTTGCTCGCCGAAGAGCGCGAAGCGTGAACCGCAAAACAAATGGGCGCCGGATAGCTCAAAACCGCCTCCCAAGCGGCTTCCCTACAAGACTAATCGGCTCCCCTGCAACAGAAGACGGTCCCGAAAGGCCCAGACCGCTCTGATCTCAAGACGAACTCGCAAGCGGCTTGCCCGATTGACCCCTAATCTCGGCAGCATTGCACACGATGCCCTCGCGGACGTTTCGACGAGCGACGCGCCCTCATTACTTCGGCGTTTTGCAAAACCCGCCGAGGACTTTCGGGCATCTTTGGGACCACGACGCTCAGCACCCGAAAGGGGCGAAAACTTGACAACATCACGCTCAAGATTTATATTGAAGTCGCGTTCAAGGCGCATCGAGATCAAGTCTATCCCGGAGAAATTCAACCTATGAGCAAGATCATCGGCATTGACCTCGGCACGACCAACTCTGTGGTCGCCGTTATGGAAGGCGGCGAGCCCGTGGTCATCACCAATGCGGAAGGAAGCCGTATCACGCCCTCTGTGGTCGCTTTCACAAAGGATGGCAGCCGCCTCGTCGGACAGGTGGCTAAACGGCAAGCTGTGACCAACCCGGAAAACACCGTCTACTCGATCAAGCGCTTCATGGGACGGCGCTATGCGGAGGTCACGGACGAGATCAAGCAGGTTCCCTACAGGGTCGTTCAAGCGCCCAACGGCGATGTGCGCGTCGTGGCTGGCGGCAAGGAGTGGTCGCCGCCGGAGATCTCGGCGATGATCTTGCAGAAACTGAAGCAAGCGGCAGAGGACTATTTGGGACAAAAGGTCGACAAGGCGGTGATCACCGTTCCGGCTTATTTCAACGATGCGCAACGGCAGGCAACCAAGGACGCTGGCAAGATCGCCGGGCTTGAAGTGATGCGCATCGTCAACGAGCCGACCGCCGCCGCGCTCGCCTATGGCCTCGACAAAAAGAAGGATGAAACGATCGCCGTCTTCGACTTCGGCGGCGGCACCTTTGACATCTCCATCCTTGAAGTGGGCGAAGGCGTGGTCGAGGTCAAGGCGACCAACGGCGACACGCACTTGGGCGGCGATGACATCGACGAAGCGCTGATCAAGTGGATCATCGATGAGTTCCGCAAGGATCAGGGCATCGACCTGTCCAACGACAAGATGGCGCTTCAGCGCCTCAAAGAGGCCGCTGAAAAGGCCAAGATCGAACTCTCTTCGACCATGGAGACCGAGATCAATCTGCCCTTCATCACGGCGGACGCTTCGGGGCCGAAGCACTTGGTGATGCGTTTGACGCGCTCGAAGTTCGAGCAGTTGATCGACCCGATCCTTCAGCGCCTGATGCCGCCAGTTGAGCAGGCGCTCAAAGATGCCGGGCTTGACCCGAAGCGGATCGACGAGGTCGTGCTCGTCGGCGGCTCGACGCGCATCCCCAAAGTTCAGCAGATGGTGCGCGAATACTTCGGCAAAGAGCCGAACAAGTCGGTCAACCCAGACGAAGTGGTTGCCGTCGGTGCCGCTGTCCAAGCGGGCGTGTTAGCCGGCGAAAAGACCGATATCCTGCTGCTCGACGTCACGCCGCTTAGCCTCGGCATCGAAACGCTCGGCGGCGTCTTCACCAAGCTGATCGAGCGCAACACGACCATCCCGACGCGCAAGTCGGAGATCTTCTCGACGGCCTCCGACAACCAGACGTCGGTGGAAGTCCATGTGCTGCAGGGCGAGCGGCCGATGGCGGCGGACAATCGCACGCTCGGACGTTTCCATCTGGTCGGCATTCCGCCCGCGCCGCGTGGTGTCCCGCAGATCGAAGTCACCTTCGACATCGATGCTAACGGCATCGTCAACGTCTCAGCCAAAGACCTCGGCACGGGGCGCGAGCAGAAGATTACGATCACCTCTTCCTCTGGCCTAACCAAAGAGGAGATCGACCGGATGATGCGCGAAGCCGAGCAGTACGCAGCCGAGGATGCGCGCAAGCGCGAAGAGGTGGAAGCGCGCAACCGTTTGGACGGGCTCGTCTATCAGGTAGAGCGCACGTACAATGAGAACCGGTCCAAACTCGATGGTGCGGCAGCGTCCGAGATCGAAGCAGCGCTGACCGACGCCAAAAAGGCGATGGAAGAGGGCGGCACCGAGCGAATGAACAGCGCCTTCAGCCGTCTGCAAACGGCCTCGCACCGGCTCGCTGAGGTCCTCTACCAACGGACGGCGCCATCCGGCGCGTCGGAGACAGCGACGTCCTCCTCGACGACCACCTCGAGCGCGACCGGGAACGCGTCTTCTGCAGACGACAACGTGATCGACGCCGAGTACGTGGACGTCGACGAAAACAAGTAGCGGCGCAAAGGTGTGGGAAGTGGCGAGCGGCGGGCCGACGTCGGTCTGCGCTCGCCCATTGGTCGTAAGGCATGGCCAAACAGGACTACTACCAAATCCTCGGCATCAAACGCGACGCCAAGCCGGAAGAGATCAAAAAAGCTTACCGGCGATTGGCGCGCAAATACCACCCGGACGTCAATCCGGGCGACAAGGCGGCCGAAGAGCGCTTCAAGCTCATCACAGAAGCCTACGACGTGCTCTCCGACCCGAAGAAGCGCGCCGTCTACGATCGTCACGGTTATTATGCGGACAACTTGAGCGGTGCGGCCACAGGCGGCCAAGCGCGCAGCCGCAGCGGATTCGATTTTAGCGGCTTTGACTGGAGCAGCAGTTCGGGTGGAACCAGCTTCCGCGACATCTTCGCCGATCTTTTCGGCGGTGGCAAACAAGAGCGCGAGCCGCCGCGTCCGCAACCGACGCGCGGCGCGGACATAGAGATGCCACTGGCGCTCAGCTTTGAAGAGGCAGTCAAAGGGCTGACGACCAACATCACGGTCAACCGCTCCGAGCAATGTCCGCGCTGTCAGGGAGCAGGCGACATGGGCGGACCGCTGCTGGTTTGTCCGACGTGCAAAGGGTCCGGACAGGTGGCGCGCGCTGGCGGGCGGTTGCGCTTCTCGCAACAGTGTCAGGATTGCGCAGGGACAGGCAAGCGCCGTCCGCCATGCCCCGTCTGTCAAGGCAAGGGGACGGTGCCGAAGACGGAGACGGTCAAGGTGCGCATTCCGGCGGGCGTCGACACGGGATCGCGCGTGCGCGTTCCTGGCAAGGGGCATGGGGGGCGTTTGGGCGCGCCGGCAGGCGATCTATACATCATCACCAATGTTGGCAGCCACCCGTACTTTACGCGCAAAGGGGATAACATCTACGTGACCGTGCCCGTGACGGTGCCGGAAGCCGCTTTGGGGGCCAAGATCGAGGTGCCGACCATCGAAGGCAAAGCGATCCTACGCATTCCGCCGGGCACGCAATCAGGGCAGAAATTCCGCCTGCGCGAACGGGGCGTGCCGAGCTTGCGCAATCCGCAGGCGCGCGGCGATCAGTTCGTCGAAATACAGGTGACGTTGCCGAAAGTCATCTCCGAAGAGACCAAGGAGCTGCTCCGCCGCTTCGCCCAAATCAACCCGGAGAATCCGCGAGTGGCGATGGGGCTTGAGTGAACGTTCAACGCGCGCCTTTGACGAAGGGCTGAGGCGATCATTTGGCCGCGCAAAGCTGTGCACGCGGGCGTGCGATCGAAAGTGGCAGGATGGCGACCAAGAAGCACAAGGAAAGAACCTACACGATCAGCGCGGTGGCCGCGCAGTATGGCGTCCATCCGCAGACCTTGCGACTGTACGAACGCGAAGGGCTGTTGAAACCCTCGCGCTCGCGGGGCAACACACGGCTTTACACGGACGCTGACCTCGAACGGCTGGAGCTAATCCTCTCGCTCACGCGCGAACTCGGCGTCAATCTCGCTGGCGTCGCCATCATCCTCGACATGCGCGAGAAGATGGAGGAGATGCGGCGCGAGTTCGAACGTTTCTTCGAGTACCTGCAAACCCACATTCACGAATTCGCGCAATACGCGGACGCGCAAACTTCTTCTTCGGGCGCGCTCGTTCCCGCTTCGCGCGTTGCGGCCTTGCGTCGGCGCGATGAGATGCGCGTAGAAGATCAGCCCACATTCGAACGCGGCGAATAGCTCGCCTCCACTAGCAGCCACATTCGCGAGCGACGGGAAGAGATCACGGCGCTCGCGGGAAGTCTGATTCCTCGATCCCGCTCGAGCAAACGCCCTCGTGGGCGACGGAAAGAGGTTGCAACGCTCTATGCGCTGCCCAAACGGCTCGCCTCCTGATCAAGCGGCCCAGCGAGACGAGCCGCCAAGCAGCGCTCGGGCGACAGCGACGCTCGCAAATCCAGCTTCAGGCCGAGCCTCGCCGGCGGTGAACGACGCTCCTTGATGATCAACGATGCTCAAAAATCCAGCTTCAGGCCGAGCCTGATCTGACGCGGGCGCAAAGTCCTCTGCGGGACGAGGAAACCATCGGCGAAGGCGCGCCGTTGCTTATCAGTCGCGTTCGGCGCGAGCGCGTTGAAATTGATGAATTCGGCGCCGAAGCTGAAGACGGTTTTGTTGAGCGCGTTGTCGCATTCGATCACGGCGCGCAGACGCGCGCCTTCACCCAAGCGAAAATCGCGGACGACGTTTACATCGAAGACGATGAGCGGCGGACCGCTGCCGGCGTTTCGTGGCAGATCGCCCGCACGCCCGATCGTGGGCGACGAGAATGCTTGCGCGAGCGCCGGATCCAGCGGCTCGCCCGGACGCCGAAAACGTATTGCGCGCAGGTCTCCCCGAAAATTCGGCCGATCGTTATCGACATCATCGAGGTTGCGGTCGGCGCCGAGCGTGACGTTGAACGGCGCGCCCGAAGCGATGCGCATGATCGGGGCCAGGCGCACACCGCCGAGCCACGCTGGTAGATCGAAGACCCCGCTCAACGTGAAACGATGACGACGGTCGAGCAAGCTGCGCGCTCGTTCGCGTCGAAAGTCTCCGGCGCGCACGGCATCAGAGGTGTTGAGTTCGCCGTCGTTGATGAGCTTTGATAGCGTGTAGGAAGCGCGCAACGTCACGCCCGCGCCCCTTTCGATCATCAAACGTTGCCGTACGCCGAACGTCAAGCCGTGATAGAAGCTGTTGCCGACTGAAGCGAGCTGCTCTATTTCGCCGCGCGTCGGATCCGGTCTTAAATCGTTCACCGCCGCCCGCGCGATCTCCAGCGCCGTCCTTCCCAAACTGGTTAAATTGACGAGCGAGATGGGCACGCCCGCTTCCACCGTTCTGCCGACGGCGTTTGGGTTACGCGGATCAGGTGGGGTCAGCGTGAAACGCACGAGTTCACCGGCGGCAGCGGCGTCATAGAGCGGACGCACGCCGCGCCGGTCACGGAAGTTCGGGAAATCGCGTGAGAGCAAGTATTCCGTAAAATCGGCGTAACCGACTGGCAGCACGGGCGCGTTTGCGTTGAACTCGCGCCACAGATGCGCGCCGCGCACCCAAGCGTAGTTCGCCTCGATGACCAGTCCACGCCTGAGTTCGCGCTCCACTCCTGCAGCGGCTTGATAGCTTTCCGGGATGCGCAGACGCGGATCGAGCCGACGCGCGAAGTTGGTCTCCGGGACGGCGAAACGCTGGACCAGCGGCGAGCGCAGTGTGAGCGTTTCAGGAAAGACGAGATTGGCCGCGATGAACGCGCGTCTTTGCGCGGGCGTAAGCAACCTGCCGCTCTCGGGATCGCGCAAAAGGTTGGTATCGAAGACGAGCCGTCGCGCGCCGAGCGTGAAATCGTCGATGGTGCGCAACAGCGCGCGGTTGTAAAAGATGCCTGCCCCAGCACGCAACACCGTCTTGCCGGTGCCCACGGGGTCGAACGCGATGCCGACTCGCGGTCCCCAGTTATCGCCATCCTCGACGATCGTTTCGCGTTCGTAGCGCAGGCCAAAACTTAACGTGAGCCTCGCCGCTGGCCGCCACTCATCTTGCACGAACAGGGCCGAGTAAACGTTGCGTTGGATGGAGTCGGTTTGAAAACGTTGGCGAAAGCGACTCGGGCGATTGGCGAGAAAATCGGCGGCGCTCGCAAAACTGTACGTTCCCGAAACGTCGCCGAGGTCGATGAAGGTCGAGCGGATTAGTTGCAGTTCACCGCCCGCTTTGAACGTGTGCGTGCTGCGCGCGACCGTCAGAGCATCCTGCAATTGCAGACGGAGTTCGCGCCTTTCGGTCGCGCCGAGCGTTGATGAACCGGCGACCAGCGTCCCCGACCGGTCCGACGGATCATCTGCGCCGAGCGGATCATCGATGTCGATCGTCACTACCGGACGCATCGCGCGCGCGCGCACATCGGGCGCAAGGCGCGACGCTTGCGCGCGAAATTGGTTGGCGACGCGCGCCGTCAACGTTCGATTGTCGAGGTAAGCGACAGCGTCCGAAGCGCGATAGCGCGTCTGAAAAGCTTCGCGCAGACGGCTTCCGCCGCCAGTTTGGCGACGATTGCGCAAACGCCCGTACTGGTAAAGAAACGTGCCGCTGTGCCGCTCATTGAATTCGTGATCGAGGCGCAGCACAGTCGCATGATTGCGCGAAGGTGTCGAGGTGCGTTCGACGAAGGGCGCAAGCTCCGCCGGTTCGTCAGACACGCCCGCTTCGCGCCGTCGTCCGACGAGCGTCGTAGGCGGCGGCAGAGAGTAACGCGGGTTTCGTTCGACCGGGACCAGCGTGTCGATCAACTTCGAATCGAGCACGGTGTTGAATTCGTAAGCGAGAAAAAGGTAGGTCCTTCCCAACCCGTTGTACCGCAGCGGACCGGCAAACCGCGGAAGGATGACCGGACCAGCGATGGTGAAGCCGAGATCGTGTTTTTGCAACGGAAGGCGCTTCAACCCGCGCGCGTTGTTGCGAAACGTGTTTGCGTCGAGCGATTCGTCGCGGAAGAACTCGAACAACCGACCGCGCACCTCGTTCGTTCCGCGACGCACGCGCAAGTTAACTCGGCCGCCCGAAGCCCGTCCGTATTCGGCCGCGAATTGGTTGGTGACTACCTGCACCTCTTCCACCCCTTCCGACGAAGGCTGGAAGCGCTCGCGCGCAGCGCGATCGTCGTTGTTGTCGAAACCCTCGACGGTTAGATTGTTGGAATAAGCTGGACCACCGCTCAAGGCAAAGGTTCCGGCCTCTTCCGGCGTCGCGCGTCGATCGGCGTTGCGATCCTCGGCCAAGTCCCGATCCGAAAACGGCGGCTCGGCGACGTTGCTCAAAGTGAAGACGAGATCGTAGGGCGCGCGCGACTGAACGGGCAACAGGTCCAGTTCCTCGCGCGTGATGCTCGTTCCGATCAACGTGCGCGAAGCATCCACCTCATATGGCGTCGCTTCCGCGACAACCGTCTGTGCGGCCTCAATGCCTGCCGGACGCAGCGTGAAATCCAGTTCCAACGTTCGACCAGCTACCGTTTCGATCGCCACCTCTTCCGGCGCGAAACCGGGGGCGACGACGCGCACGATATAGCTTCCCGGTTCGAGTTCGAGGAGCAGGAAGCGCCCTTGCTCATCGGTCACGGCTGATCGCACGCGGGCCGTGTCGCGAAGCGTCGCCAAGACCTGCGCCCCGACGATGGCCGCGCCGTTGGCATCACGCACGCGTCCGCGCAGTACGACGTCATCGAGATCTTGAGCCGGACAAACCGATAACAAGCAGAACAAAGATGCAACTATCAGCGAGAAACCGTAGGGCGAGGCGGAGAAATTCATGACGCGAACCTCTCTGGGAGTTTTACGGCGCCGCGTGAGGAGGCGCAAGAAGCGTTTCGCCTTCAAAGCGAAACGCTGTGCAAGCTCAACGCACTCGATAGCGCGCGCAGCGAATCTATCACCGGCGCGCGACGCAAATCAAGGGCTTCAGAGAGCGAGACGCGAACATCCTGACCGTCCGCTGCCGCCCGGCTCCGTGCGCAACACACGTGATGCAACGGCGCCGCGAACCCATGTCTCGACCGCCTGCCCCGCCCCGTCCACCTGCGAGAGCTTCGGCGTCGTCCGCACCGTCGAGATCCCCATGCGTTACAGCCGGAACCTAACGAGGTCGGCTCCGCGGGACGGCAGATCCTGCATATTTTTGCATAACATGCAAAGACGAGCGTTCAAACTTCGTCTCAGAAGCGCCAAGCCGTTTCATTTTGCATATTATGCAACCTCCCTTTATCGCCCTTCCAACACCATGGCAGCCCGTTCGATTCTATCGGCTACGGTTCGAAGCGTTTGCGCGACGATCTCTATTTCCCGATCCGCCTCTTCCCAGTTGCGCTGTTCGATCGCTTCGCGCACGCCGGGCAAAGTCTTCACTCCGTAGCCTGTGTAAAAGCCCGGCGCGTAGACCTGATGCTTGAACCAAGGGCGACGTGGCAGGCCTTCGTCGCGCGTCATGGCGCGCTCGGTCTCGATGAGCAACCGGTCAAGCGCGGCGCGCTCTTCGCGCGACAGCATGCGCCTGCCGCTGAAAGCGCGCTCAGCCACCTGATCGTAGCGGCGCGAAGCCTCTTGCAAGCGCGCGAGCGCGTTTTGCAACGGCGCGAAGTTCAAGTGGGGGACGGGGGCCTCTCTTTCAGGCGGCACGTACTTCTCTTGCGGATCGGCGACGTTGATCAACGCGCGCTCGTCCAACAAACGGTTCCGCTCCTCTGTCTCCTCGCGCATCGAATCGGTCAAGCGCATCAGTTCGCGGACGTACAGGCCGACCGTATCGGCGAAATTGTTGAAGGCGAGCGGCAACACGTCCGCGTCGGCCAAACGCATGACCAATCGCCCGCCGGTCTTCGCCAGCGCCAAGCCGTAATCGAAGTTCGGATCGATGAAGCGCGTGAAGTGATCGAACGAATCGTAGTTCGAGTGGTACGAACCGCCGCCGTCTTCGCCTCCGTAGCCGATGTTCAAACTGGCGATGCCGATGTGCTGCAAGAATGGGGTGTAATCAGAGCCGGAGCCGAGCGCGGCGATGCGCAGGTCGCGCCGTTCGCGCGCCTCGCGCTTCTCTTCGGCGCTTCCACGCACAAGGCGCAGGTCGCGCAGCCGCTCCCAGACGCTGATGCCTTTTTGCGGATCGGGGATGGCGCGCGCCGTTTCGTTGGCGAACCGTTCGAGCGTGTGCGAACCTCCGACGCCGAGAAAGCCTCGTCCGTTGGAATCCGAGTTGATGTAGACGGCGGCTTTCTGTCGCAGCTCCTCAGCATGCGCTTCGACCCATTCGGTTGAACCGAGCAAGCCCGGCTCTTCCCCATCCCACGCGCAATAGACGATGGACCGCTTCGGACGCCAGCCGTTTTTGACCAGTTGTCCGATAGCGCGCGCTTCTTCCAGCATAGCGACGAGTCCGCTCAAGGGATCATCCGCGCCGAAGACCCACGCATCGTAGTGATTGCCTCGGATGATCCACTCATCGGGCAACTCCGCTCCGGGCAGACGGGCGATCACGTCATAAGCTGGAACGAGCTTCCAATCGAATTCGAGTTTGAGATGGACTTTGGCTGGTCCAGGACCGATGTGATAAGTGATGGGGAGCGCGCCGCGCCAATCCGGCGGCGCGACCGGTCCGCCGAGCGCGCGAAGAAGCGGCAGCGCATCGCCGTATGAGATCGGCAGCACCGGGATCTTCGTCAACGTCGGCGCCTCTTTCCGGTCCAGCCGCCGCGCCGCATCGGTCGCGCCGACGTTGGGCGTCAGCGGATCGCCCGGATAGAGCGGCATGTCAGCGACCGAACCGCGCTGCACGCTCCATTCGTTGCGCCATGCGCCCTTCGGGTAAACATCGCCCTGAAAATAACCGTCATCGCGCGGGTCCGAATAGATGATGCAACCGATGGCCCCGTGTTCGGCGGCCACTTTCGGTTTGATGCCGCGCCAAGACGCGCCGTAGCGCGCGATGACGATCTTGCCGCGCACGTCTACGCCGCGTTGACGCAGTTCCTCGTAATCGCGCGGCAGACCGTAGTTGACGTAGACCAATTCGCCCGTCACGTCGCCATCGACCGAGTAAGCGTTATAGGTCGGCAGCCCCTCGCTCACGTTGCTTGAGGTCCGATCCTCTTTGAGCGGCGGCTCTTCGAGGCGCGCGCGGTAGCTTTCGGGCGCGATGAGTTCGACGACGCGCGTGCGCGGCGTTGGAAAGAGAACTTTGAACTCCTCGATCTCCGTTTGATAGCCCCACGAGCGAAACTGCGCGGCGATAAACTCGGCGTTCTCGCGCCCGGCGGGCGAACCGACGTGGTGCGGGCGCGCAGACATCCGCTGCATCCAGTCGCGCAGGTTCTCGCGTTTGAGAAGCGCATCGAGCTGTGCTTCGCGTCCAGCTTGTTCGCTTTGTCTTACGGCGACGAAGCCGTAGGTCGAAGATGCACGGGTGGCTTGAATCGGGAAGATGATCAAAACAAGGCTCAATAGCGAAGAGAGCAAACCGCGGAAAGTAACCTTTGACATTTACGCCCTCCGACGATGGTCTTCTGAGTGGATCGTTGCGCAGGGCAAAGCGCGAAGGACTTCGCCCGTCAGACGCGGCGGACCGGAATTCTCGATCGAACCGACGCTCGAAGCGTCGCGCGCGACCGATCAGCTCAAAGCTGTAAGCTTCACGCCTTCACTACGCTTCATGCTTGCGCCGATCTTCACAGATCCAGACTCGCGAGCAAGCGGGGTGGACGACGATGGCGCGTCGCTTGCTCGAAGGAGTAAGCGATGCGGATCAACTTCGGTTCGCTCCACGCCGTGCCGAAAAAAGAGATGCCGACCGGCAGGCCGAAGACGAAACCCGCCGGCACGCTGATGCTCGGGTAACCGGCCACCGCCGCCGGAGTAGAGCTTCCGCCGGTGTAATGATCGCCGTTGACGAGATCGGTCGTCCACGCTGGTCCGTTGGTCGGCGCGATGAGGCAATCGAGACGGTGGCGGCGCATCGTCGCATCAATGCCGAGCGCGCGCGCCAAGCGATGGTTCTTGGCGAGCGCGCGCCGGTAAGCTGGATCGGCGAGCGTGCCTTTGGCTTGGGCGCGCACGAAGAGCTCTTGCCCGAAGTAAGGCATTTCGCGTTCGCGGTTGCGTTCGTTGAACTCGATCAACTCGGCGAGCGTGCGCACTGGCGGACCAACGCGCCGCTCGGCGAGATACCTGTTCAAGTCATGCTTGAACTCATAGAGAAGCACTTCGAGTTCCGAATCATCGAATTTGCCCGCGGTCGCAATCTCCGCCGGATCAACGATGACGGCGCCCAAGCGTTTCATCACGTCGAGCGCTTCGTTCATCAACTTATCGACCGCATCGTTGAAACCGAAGAACTTGCGCACGACGCCGACGCGCGCGCCGCGCAAACCCTGCGGGTCGAGCAAGCGCGTGTAGTCGCTGAAGGCGCGGCCCTGCGCTGCGCGGGTGGTCGGATCGCGCGCGTCCATGCCGACCATCGCGCCGAGCAAGATGACCGCATCAGTGACCGTGCGCGCCATCGGGCCGGCTGTGTCTTGACTGTGCGCGATCGGGATGATGCCGGAACGGCTGATCAAACCGAGCGTCGGTTTGATGCCGACGATCCCGTTCGTCGAAGATGGGCAGACGATGGAACCGTCGGTCTCCGTGCCGACCGCAGCAGCGCACAGATTAGCGGCGACTGCCGCGCCCGAACCTGAACTCGAGCCGCACGGATTGCGGTCGAGCGCGTAAGGGTTGCGCGTTTGCCCGCCGCGCGCGCTCCAACCGCTAGTCGAGCGCGTGGAACGGAAATTGGCCCATTCGCTCAGGTTCGTTTTACCCAAGATGACCGCCCCAGCAGCGCGCAAGCGTTCGACGATGAAAGCGTCGCGCGAAGGCTTCGCGGCGCCGACGAGCGCGAGCGAACCGGCGGTTGTCTCCATGCGATCCGCCGTGTCGATGTTGTCTTTGATCAAGATGGGAATGCCATGAAGCGGCCCACGCAGATGCCCGGCGCGCCGTTCGCGATCGAGCGCATCGGCGATAGCGAGCGCGTCCGGATTCGTTTCGACGACCGAGTTGATGCGCGGGCCAGCGCGATCGATCGCTTCGATGCGTTCGATGTACCGTTCCACGAGCCAGCGCGCGCTCCACTCACCCGATTGCATGCGCCTTTGCATCTCGGCGATGCTGACCTCTTCAAGTTCCGCCGTCGGCGCGTTCGCTTGCGCCGACGCTCCACTTCCGACGGCCAAACCTGCCAGAGCCGCCGCTTGCAGGAATTGACGACGATTCATCTTAAATTGTCTATCGAGATCGGTTCCGTTCTTAGAAAGCGGGCACATTATATGACATACTGCGGCGAAATGCTCGCTATTTCGATTCCAATCGGAGGGTGAACGATGGGAAAAAGGTTTTCGCCGTTTCGCCGAGCGCCCGCCTCTCGACTCGCGCGCGCTTCGGTGCGGTTTTTGATCGCGCTCGCTTGTTCGCTGCTGATCGTCCCAGTGCCGCTTGCGCGTGGGCAAGAGCCGGAGCCGCACGAGAAGCTCGTTCGCGCGGGGAGGCTTCTAGACGTGCGCGCCGGTCGCCTGCTTGAAGATCAAGGCGTACTCATCGTTGGCGAAAGGATCCGCGCCGTCGGCCCATACGCCGAGATAGCGCGTCGAGCCTCAACCGATGCGCAGCGCATAGACCTTTCGTCAGCGACGGTGCTTCCCGGTCTGATCGATTGCCACACGCATGTCCTTCTGCAAGGCGACGTGACCTCGGCCGATTACGACGAACAGCTTCTGAAAGAAGCGATTCCCTACCGGGCTCTTCGGGCTTCGGTCGCGGCGCGCACGGCCGTGATGAACGGCTTTACGACGATTCGCGACCTCGGCACGGAAGGCGCGATGTATGCCGACGTGGACGTCAAAAAGGCGATCGAAAACGGCGTCATCGTCGGTCCACGCATGTTCGTCGCCACGCGCGCGTTCTCCGCGACGGGGATGTATCCGATCACCGGTTACGCGTGGGAGTTGAAGATGCCTGAAGGCGTGCAGTTCGTCGATGGTCCAGAAGAGATTCGGCGCGGCGTGCGCGAACAGGTCAAGTACGGCGCCGATTGGATCAAGGTCTACGTCGATCGCCGTTACTACTTCAAGGATGGCGTCCTGCGTAGCATGCTGAACTTCACGGACGAAGAGCTCGAAGCGTTCGTCACGGAAGCGCACCGCTTGGGGCGTCGGATCGCCGCGCACGCCATGGGACGCGATGGCATCGCTGCCGCCGTCCGACACGGGTTCGATTCCATCGAACACGGCTACGGTCTGGACGAAGGGCTAATGGATGAGATGATCAAACGCGGTATCTTCTGGTGTCCGACGATCTACGTCGGCGTCTACGTCGCCCCGGGGCGTGCGGCGGCGGGCGCGCCCGTTTGGCTTCAGATGCGTGACGCGGAAGCACGCGCCTTTCAGTTAGCCGCGCGCAAAGGCGTGCGCATCGCTTACGGCACGGATGCTGGCGGCTACCCGTGGACCGAGAACGAAGCGAAAGAGTTCTCGTTCATGGTCCAGTATGGGATGACGCCGCTCGACGCGCTTCGTTCGGCGACTTTGGTGGCGGCGGAACTGCTCGACGCGCAAGGCGACATCGGCGCGATCGAAGCGGGCAAACGTGCGGACATCATCGCTGTCGCGGGCGATCCGTTGCGCGACATCAAGGAATTGGAGCGCGTTCGCTTCGTGATGAAGGGCGGCGCGGTGTTGCGCGATGAGCTTTCAACGAGGAGGTGACGCAGCGGGTTCGGTTCTCAACGGCGCGATAAAGATTCAGGCCAACGCCACGCGAAACCGCTTCGAGGCTGCATCATCAAGGTCCACCAGGTTGTTCTCTTCATCTTGATTGAGAGGGGTGTTGACTTCGCGCCATCCGCCCGCACAAGCGGTTGAGCCGGCAGCTTTATCCTTCAATCGAGGCGGCATCAATCATCGCTTGCACCGGATGATTCGCTAGGGATCGCCTGCTCGCTCATGCGCGCAGGGCGTTCGTCCGCACGCGGGTTTGTGCGTCAAGCGATCAACGATTCGTTGAGAGATCGCCTTGGTCAGACGATTTCGAGCGCGCCGTCGATCAAAGTATGCCGGATGGCTTCGGCGATGAGTGGCGCCACGGAGACGACTTCGAGCCGCGGCCAATCGTCGCTTTCAATCTCCACCGAATCCGTGACGACCACGGCGCGCACACTCGCATGGTCCAGTTTGGCGCGCGCGCCGGGCAAGAACAATCCGTGCGTAGCGACCAGCGTGAATTCGGGACGCGCCCCGGCGGCGAGCAAAGCCTCGATGCTTTCGGCCATCGTGCCGCCCGTCGAGATCATGTCATCGACGATCACGCACGCGCGATCGCGCACCTCGCCGACGACATGCGTGATGCGCGTTTCGGTGCCGCTCGCGCGTTGTTTGTGCAGAACGACGACCGAGGTGCGCAAACGATGCGCGTACATGGTCGCAGCGGGGACGCGCCCGGCATCGGGCGAGACGACCACGGCATCGTCGGGCAAACGATCGCGCAACGCGCGCGCCAACGTCGGCACCGCCGTTAAGCTATCTACGGGAATGCGAAAGAAGCCCTCGATCTGCGGCGCGTGCAGATCGAGCGTGATGAGATGGTCGATGCCGACCGTTTGCATCAAGTCGGCGATCATGCTGGCGGTGATCGGCTCGCGCCGTCCGTGACGCTTGTCGGCTCGCGCGTAACCGAAATACGGGACGACGGCGGTGATGCGCGCAGCAGAGGCGCGCCGACAAGCGTCGGCAAAAGCGAGCAGTTCGATCAAGTGATCGTTCACCGGAGGCGAGGTCGGCTGCACGACGAAGATTTCGCGACCGCGCACCGGTTCTGCCAACTGAATGGAGATCTCGCCGTCGGGGAAGCGTTCGACCGTAGAAGAACCGAGCGTCACGTTCAATTCGCGCGCAATCGCCGAGGCCAACCTTCGATTCGCTGTGCCGGCAAAGATGGTGAAGTCGCGTGTCATAGGCTCAAAATCGCCCTCTCAAAACTGGCTGAACGCGCCGCTCACGGCTTGTGCGAAACGGAAGCACGGATCCGCACCCCGTCTCTTTGGCCGGAGGTATTTATAGCTCGCGCAAGAAGAGCGCCACTGATGAAGCGTATCAACCCGTCGTCGCGGTTCTTTTAGAAAAACGGGGGAGCGCGAGGGGGCTGTAATCCCCCTCAATTCATTGAGGGGATACACCGCACCCCC
>NZ_PSLQ01000038.1:0-31857 GCF_040289685.1 Pyrinomonas sp. | reverse complement strand
ACGGTCCTAAGGTAGCGAAATTCCTTGTCGGGTAAGTTCCGACCTGCACGAATGGCGTAACGATCTGGGAGCTGTCTTAACGAGGGGCACAGCGAACTTGTAGTACCGGTGAAGATGCCGGTTTCCCGCATCTAGACGGAAAGACCCCGTGCACCTTGACTACAACTTGATAGTGATTTCGGGCAAGCGATGCGCAGAATAGGTGGGAGGCTTTGATGTCAGGCTTTTGGGCTTGGCGGAGCCGCAATGTGAGATACCACCCTTCGTTTGTCTGGACTCTAACCTAGGTCCGTAATCCGGATCAGGGACATTATCAGGCGGGTAGTTTGACTGGGGCGGTCGCCTCCTAAAGAGTAACGGAGGCGCTCGAAGGTTGGCTCAGGCTGTTTGGAAATCAGCCGTAGAGTGCAAACGCATAAGCCAGCCTGACTGTGAGACACACACGTCGAGCAGGGACGAAAGTCGGAGTTAGTGATCCGGCGGTTCCGTGTGGAAGGGCCGTCGCTCAACGGATAAAAGGTACCCCGGGGATAACAGGCTGATCGGGCCCAAGAGCTCACATCGACGGCCCGGTTTGGCACCTCGATGTCGGCTCATCGCATCCTGGGGCTGAAGAAGGTCCCAAGGGTTCGGCTGTTCGCCGATTAAAGCGGTACGTGAGCTGGGTTTAGAACGTCGCGAGACAGTTCGGTCCCTATCTGGCGTGGGCGTAGCAGGACTGAGGGAATCTGACCCTAGTACGAGAGGACCGGGTTGGACCGACCTCTGGTGTACGAGTTGTCGCGCCAGCGGCAGCGCTCGGTAGCCAAGTCGGGCATGGATAAACGCTGAATGCATCTAAGCGTGAAGCCAGACCCAAGATGAGTCCTGCCCGTGAGACCCCTGGAAGACCACCAGGTTGATAGGCTGGAGGTGTAAGCGCAGCAATGCGTTTAGCTGACCAGTACTAATCGGTCCCATGGCTTGACCGTCGAATTTACTCGCCAGCATGCGCGCGCAGCCGGAACAAGATCGCTGTTCGATTCTCAAAGCTCTCGAACTTTGACAGTTTCTCCCGGTGATCATATCGGCAGGGAAACACCCGTTCCCATCCCGAACACGGAAGTTAAGCCTGCTGGAGCCGATGGTACTGCACGGGACACCGTGTGGGAGAGTAGGAAGTCGCCGGGTCTTGAATCAAAAGCCTACGCCGTTCGGCGTAGGCTTTTGCCTTTTGTGGGCCATGCTCGCCCCAAGATCACAGAGGCTGAACGTGTTATGCGAAGCGAAGGTGCAGAATATCCAGATGCTTCGCTCTTTACCATGAACACGGAGGCTGATGTGTGGGGCTTGGGTCGAAGTGACGGGCTTCGGCCTTCCATCAGCGCTTGGTCAGTCAAGCCACGCGCTTGGTGGTCGCTTTGTCCAAAGCCTATTTGGCCGTTTATACTCGTGGCTCAAGCAGCAGCCGAGCGTTGCCGGCAGCGGTCGCGCCATCTGATTGATGGGATGCAGGAGCGCACCCCTTCGTTTCATGGCAGAAAGAGCTTTCCAAATCTCCTCTCGCTTAATGGTCGCTCTAGGGGGCGCCGCGCTTCTTCTTTCCGGTGCGGTCGATTGGCGTTTGGGGGGCGCCTTCTTTGCGCTCTTCGCGCTCTCGCTGTTTTTGGAGAAGCGTTCTTGGCAGATCTCGGAAAAAGTCGGCTTGATTTTGATTCTCCTCGCTTTGCCGATCTTCTATCTCGATTGGCAACGGCAGTGGACGGCGCAGGCAACCGCAGACGAACGTTTGGCCGGAGTAGCTGCGCTGACTCACCTGTTGCTCTTTCTTTCGGCCATCAAGCTGCTACAGCGGAAGCAAGACAGAGACTGGGTCTTCCTCTATCTGATCTCGTTTTTCGAGATCTTGTTGGCGGCAGGATTGATGACGAGCCCGAGCTTTCTCGTGCTTCTCGTCGGGTATGTTTTGGTCGCCTTGATGGCTGCCGTTTGTTTCGAGATCAGGCGTGCCGAGCGAAACGCGCAGCTTGACGCAACGACTTTTCTCCAGCGCAAGAGAAAGAGCGCGGCAGGGCGTTGCGGTTTGAGTGAGTGGCGTTTGTTGGCTGTTGTAGTCGCACTGGGTTTCTTCATCTTCGGACTCGGTTTGCCGATCTTCCTTCTGATTCCGCGCATGGGATCGGGAGCCTTTGCCCATGCGGGCGAAGGCGTCGCGGGTTTCGTCGGTTTTTCAGAGGGCATCAGACTGGGCGAGATCGGGCGCTTACAACAGAGCAATCGGATTGTGATGCGCGTTCGAATCGAGGGCGATGACCGGATGATGCGGCTTCGTTGGCGCGGCGCCGCGCTGGACCGGTTCGATGGGCGCAGTTGGGCGCGCTCTTCGCCGCGGGCGCGCCTCGTGCCCAAAGGAGAGCACGACCTATTTCAACTGGGAACGATCGATTCTCTTCATCGTTTGACGACGCAGACGGTCTTTTTGGAGCCGATAGATACGCCCGTGCTCTTCGTCGCACCGCGCGTGGTCGCCGTGCAAGGAGCGCTGCCTTTTGTGCGTCTCGACGCGGAAGGAAACCTCTCGACCCTGCCTCATCCCTTCGAAAGGATAACGTACAGAGTGTATTCCGAGATCGAGAGCGACGAACCGTGGGGCTTCGGGACGGAACGGCTTGGCGAAATACGCTACTCAATTGCCGACGCGCGCTACCTTCAGCTCCCTTCTGCGATCGATCCGCGCATCGAGCAATTGGCGCAAGACGTGATCCGACAAGCGCGAGCGCACACGCTCTACGAAGCCGCGCGTGCCATCGAAAACTATTTACAGACCAGTTACGGCTACTCATTGGAAATGAAAGCGAGCGGCGAAGACCCGCTGGCCGATTTCCTGTTTCGCGTGCGCGAAGGGCATTGCGAGTATTTCTCCTCGGCGATGGCGATCATGCTACGGACGCAGGGGATAGCGGCGCGCGTCGTCAACGGTTTCAAGATGGGCGAGTACAACGAGGCTGCCGATGTCCATATCGTTAGGCAGCGCGACGCTCATTCTTGGGTCGAAGTCTATTCGCCAGCCGCTGGGAGATGGTTGAGTTTCGACCCGACGCCTTTCGTCCCCTTTCAAGATGGCCCGCCGTCGGATGGGTTGTCGGCGAAATTGCGTAAATACGCCGAGGCGCTGGAGCTGTTCTGGCTGCAATACGTCGTCAGCTACGACCGACAAGAGCAGCGGCAGCTTGCGCGCGCCATCGGCGATGAGCTTCGCGCGCAGCAAGCAAGCTTCATGTCGTGGGCAGATGATGCGCTGCGAAGGGCGCAGCGGGGATGGCAGACAGGTGGTGAGGCAGCCAAAAGGGCGGCGACGATCATCGCGGTGATCTGCTTGATCGCATTTGTCATTTACAGAACCAGAAATCGTTGGATGGCGTTTTGGATGAAACATAGACGCGCTCGACGGACGGAGACAGTGGCCTTTTACGAGCGCATGGTGGAGATCTTGGCGCGAGGCGGTTGGCATCGCGCGCCGGACCAAACGCCCGCGGAGTTCGCTGCAGCGACAGGCTTGGCTGAGGTGGCGCAGGTCACGGAAGCTTACCATCGCGTTCGTTTCGGCGCGCAGGATTTGACGACGGCGGAGATAGTGCAAATCGAAGCCTGTTTGCGGCGGTTGGAAGATGTCGCACGAGAAAGGCTTGCTTAAGGTTGATGGCGCTGCCTGAGTCGGAAGAGGGAGGCGCGCGAAGAATTCTGTTTGAGTCGGCGTCGCTGATAGCACCTTGTGAAGGTTAGGGCGCGGGTAATAACCAGCTCGAAGTCTGACCGCAAAAGAGGTGGCACTTTGACGGAGAAGATGAAAAAGGTAGGATTCATCAGTCTCGGTTGCCCGAAGAACTTAGTCGATAGCGAGGTGATGATGGGCCAACTTCGCGCGTCGGGTTACGAAATCACCAGCGATGCTGAGCAAGCGGAGACGTTGGTCATCAACACGTGCGGCTTCATCGAAGAGGCGAAAAAAGAGTCGATCGAAGCGATTCTCGACGCCATACGTTTGAAGAGCGAGGGGCGCTGCCGTCGCGTGGTCGTCGCAGGCTGTTTGGTCGAGCGTTACCGCGCGGAGTTGGCTGCCGAATTGCCTGAGGTCGATGCGTTCATCGGCACCGATCAGGTGCGCGACATCATCGCCGCATGTCGCGGCGACGCGAGCGGTCGTTCCCTACCCGTACTGCCTTCGGGAAACGGATCGACGACTTATTTGTACGACGACGCGACGCCGCGCTTGCTTGCGACGCCGAAGCATTTCGCGTACATCAAGATCGCCGAAGGGTGTGATCGGCCCTGTTCTTTCTGTGCGATTCCGCTCATGCGCGGCAGGTTCCGCAGCCGCCGTTTCGGTTCGGTGCTCAACGAAGCGGAGAAGCTGATCGAGCAAGGCGTCAAGGAACTGATCCTCGTCGCACAAGACTCTTCGCGTTATGGCGAAGACCTTGGGATGCGAGACGGTCTGGCGCAACTTTTGCGCGCGCTCGCGCGGTTGGATGGCGTTGAGTGGGTGCGCGTTATGTATGCCTACCCGACGCACGTCAGCGAACGTTTTCTCGACGTGATGGCGGAAGAGTCAAAGGCGGTTAAATACCTGGATCTGCCGTTGCAACACGCCTCGGCGCGCGTTTTGAAATCGATGCGACGCGGTGGCACGCGCCGCAGCCTCGAACGTTTGATCGAACGCGCGCGACGGCGCGTTCCCGGCATTGCCATTCGCACGACGTTCATCGTCGGCTTTCCAGGGGAGACGGAGGATGACTTCAACGAACTGCTCGGATTCATTCGCGACGTGGAGTTCGATCGCGTCGGCGTCTTTACATACTCGGACGAAGAGGGAACGCCGGCCCACCTTTTATCCGACAAGGTCGATGCGCGAACGGCTGAACAGCGGCGTGCCCGTCTGATGCGGGAACAAGAGCGCATCTCGCGGCGCAAAAACCGCGCGCGCATCGGCTCGGTTGTGCGCGTGCTGTTCGAGGGAGTTTCGCCAGAGACGAACCTCTTGTGGCAGGGGCGCATGGAAACGCAGGCTCCGGAAATAGATGGTTGCGTTTTGATCAACGACGCTCCCGGCGGTTGCCAACCGCAGGTCGGTGACTTCGTCCAAGTGCGGATCACACAAGCACACGCACATGATCTCGTCGGCGCCATCGTTTCGCGCGAAGAGGCGGGCGAGGGAGCGTGATCGAGGCGCATTCGATGCGAAAAAGAGCCAAAATCAAAAGGATCAAGGAGACGAGCGATGAGTTTGCGCCATCTGCGGTTGCGCACGCCGAAAAGGTCGAACGCGCGCTCGCTGTGCGCGCCGTGGTCGATCGCGCGGCGCTTGCCATTGCAAGTTGCGGCGTCGGTTTCATCCCGCTCGCGCCTGGAACGTGGGGAGCAGGCATCGGGGTCGCCATCCTCTTCGGCGCGCAGCGCGTGGGCGCAAGCGTTCATGTTTGGGCCGGCAAGAAGATCGTGCTTCCAATCGAAGCTTTTCGTTCGCTCGTATTGCTTGCGGCGCTCGCGTTGCTCGTTCCGCTGGGGGTGTGGGCGGCAACGCGCGCTGAACGCGTGCTCGGTCGCAAAGATCCTAGCCCAGTCATCATCGACGAAATCGCAGGGCAGTTAGTCACCTTTTTGCTGGTGCCGGTGGCGGCTGACTGGTCGCTTGCTTTGATCGGGTTCTTGTTGTTTCGCGTTTTCGATACGTGGAAGCCGTACCCGATCCGACGCTTGGAAAGTTTGGAGTCGGGTCTCGGCATCATGATGGACGACATCGTCGCCGGAGTTTATGCCGGAGCGGCCTTGTGGGCGTTCGTCCTCGCGCGTGCGTGGCTCGCTTCAAGCTTCGGCGCCCCCTGATTTTCACGGAGGATGAGATGGAAGAAAAAGATCCAAAACTGGCTGAAGACGTCGCTGGCGATACCGGATCGGACAGAAGGCGCGATGGCGATGCGGGAGCGAGCGAAAACTTGCCGTCCGAAGAAAGCGCCGTCGGAAGATCGCGCGAAGTGGATGAGAACAATTTGGTGGAGGCGGAAGGGCCGGTCAAAGAGGAAGATGGCGAGGACATTTGGTAGCGAGGGTGGAGTCTGCGTCGAGTTCGCACCGTGAGCAGTCGAATGTCGAGGTGATGCTGATTTTCGTTGACGAACTCGCGCGGCCACAAGTCGAATCGGCAGCGGTTAATGGTATGAAGGTCATTCGCGTCATCGCGCGCCTGAACGTCGGCGGCCCGGCACAGCACGTCGCGTGGCTGACGGCTGGGTTGCGACCGCGTGGGTTCGAGACCGCGCTCGTTTGCGGTACGGTACCGCCGGGCGAAGACGACATGAGCGATTTTGCTCGTGCGCTTGGCGTCGAGCCCATTCGGATTGCCGAGATGAGCCGCGAGATATCGCCGCGCGATCTGGTGGCGATCTGGAAGTTCTATCGTTTGTTGTGCCGCGAGCGTCCCGACATCGTACACACGCACACGGCCAAGGCTGGCACCGTCGGGCGCATCGCCGGCCTTTTCTACCGTTACCTGACGCCGAAGGCTTTGATCGGCAAGCCACGCGCGTGCAAGTTCGTGCACACCTATCACGGTCACATCTTTCACGGGTATTATGGGCCAGCGAGGACGCGTTTGTTTCTCGCCATCGAAAAGGCGCTCGCCCGGCTAGCGACGGATCGTCTCGTCGTCATCAGCCCGCAACAGCGGCGCGAGATACATGAGCGTTTTGGCGTCGGACGCGCCGAACAGTTCGCTGTCGTCCCGCTCGGGCTGGATCTCGCTCCCTTTAAGGGTTGGGAACAACGGCGTCCCGCGGCGCGAGCGGAGATGCTTGCGCGTTTCAGCGCCCCAACCGACTCGTTGCTAATTGGCATCGTCGGACGCTTGACGGAGATCAAAAATCACGCGCTTTTCCTTCGCGCAGCGGCTTGTTACCTCGATTCGTGCGCGCCTGAGATGCGGCGTCGAACGCGATTCGTCATCATCGGCGATGGTCCCTTACGAGGTCCGTTGGAGGATCAGGCGCATCGGTTAGGACTCGGGGCGGTAGTCCATTTTGTGGGCACGCGCCGCGACCCGGAGAACTTCTACGCGGCGCTCGACCTCGTCGCATTGACTTCGCGTAACGAAGGCACGCCGCTGACGATCATCGAGGCGATGGCTTGCGAGCGCGCGGTGGTGGCAACGGCCGTTGGCGGCGTGGGCGATCTACTCGGCGCGGACGACTTGCAACTTTGCCGTGAGGCGTACAAGATATGCGAGCGCGGCGTGCTGGTTCGTCCGGATGATGCCGAGAGCTTCGGCCAGGCGCTCGCGCGCACGATCTCGGACGGGGCGCTGAGACGGGAATTGGGACGGCGTGGGCGCCTTTTCGTCGAACGTCAGCACGCACTCGATCGACTGTTCGACGATATCGCGCGTCTTTATCATGATCTTTTCGCCGAAAGCGCGCGCAACCCGAAGCGGCGCGCGGCGGATGCCGTCCCTCAAGAGAGCGCGCTTTTTTGATGGAGCCGCGCTCGCATGCAGCGATGAGCGGCGCGCTTTCGGAATCTTCGCGAAAGGAGCTTGAGGCTTTGCGCGTTTTGATCACAGGGGGAGCGGGATTCATCGGCTCGCACCTTGCTGATGCCTACATCGAACGGGGGGACGAGGTCTTCGTTCTCGACGACCTCTCGACTGGCAGCATCGAGAACATCAAGCATTTGAAAGGGCATCGGCGTTTCCACTACACCATCGACAGCGTGCACAACGCGCCGGTGGTGGCCGAGTTGGTGGATCAGTGCGACGTGGTCTTCCATCTGGCCGCGGCCGTCGGCGTGCGTTTGATCGTCGAAAGTCCGGTGCGCACTATCGAGACCAACGTGCACGGGACTGAGGTCGTCCTCGCACAAGCGAGCAAGAAGAAGAAGAAGGTGCTCGTCGCCTCCACTTCCGAGGTCTACGGTTTGAGCAACGACGTGCCGTTTCGCGAAGACGGCTGTCTCGTGCTCGGCGCGACGACCAAGGGGCGCTGGAGCTACGCTTGCTCGAAAGCGATCGATGAGTTTCTCGCGCACGCCTACTGGCGTGAGAAGCGACTTCCGACCATCATCGTCAGGCTCTTCAACACCGTCGGCCCGCGTCAGACTGGACAGTACGGCATGGTCATCCCGACCTTCGTCAAACAGGCGCTCGCCGCACAGCCGCTCACAGTTTACGGCGATGGGCGGCAGTCGCGCTGTTTTTGCCACGTCAGCGATGTGGTCGGCGCGCTCATCAAGCTGATGGACCATCCGCAAGCGGTGGGCGAAGTCTTCAACATCGGATCGAACGAAGAGGTAACCATTCTCGAATTGGCCGAGCGCGTGCGACGTTTGACCGGCTCGCGTTCGGAGATCGTCTTCGTGCCATACGACGAAGCTTACGAACAGGGTTTCGAAGATATGCCGCGGCGCGTGCCTGACATCTCCAAAGTGAGCGGGCTGGTCGGTTTTCGCCCGACCAAAACGCTCGACGAGATACTGCAGACGGTGATCGACCACTACGCTGAGAGGATGCACGCACGCGGCGATTGACCGGTTGGCGCGTGCCCCAAGTGCCTTAGCGCACGATCGGGCGCGGATAGCGGTATGGTTGATCGTTTTCGGTCATGTTCTCCGGAACGCAACTGTTGACGGCCGTTTTGACCTCTTTCTTCGCGGCGATGGTTGCGACCTTCGCCGTGCGCGAGTTCGCCCGCCGCTTTCGGATCGTCGCGCGTCCCAAAGCGGATCGCTGGCACAAGCGGCCCACGGCGTTGCTTGGCGGGGCAGCGATCTTCGCGAGTTTTCTCGTGTGCAACGCGCTCTTTGTCGCGCCGACGACCTACGGCTGGGTGGTTTTGATGGCGAGCGCTTTTCTCTTCTTCGTCGGTTTGATCGACGACTTCGCGCACATCAAACCGTATCAGAAATTGATCGGGCAGGTCATGGGCGCCTCGCTCATCATCTACTACGGCTTGCAATTGCCGTGGACCAGTTCGGCGACGCTCAACATGGCGTTGACGATCTTCTGGTTGATCGGCATCACCAACGCGCTCAACCTGCTCGACAACATGGACGGCTTGGCCGCCGGCGTAGCGGCCATCGCCGCCATCTTTCTCGCCATCGGCTTTTACACCAACGGACAGATGGCCGAAGCGTTGATGTTGGCCATCTTCGCCGCCACGCTCGCAGGATTTCTCGTTTACAACTTCAACCCGGCTTCCATCTTCATGGGCGATTGCGGCTCGTTGTTCATCGGTTTCTTTCTTGCGAGCGCGGCGTTGATGAGCGCTTCGGGCGGAAGATCGCGCAGCCTCTTCGCCGTCCTCGGCGTGCCGATCCTGACGCTCTTCATCCCGATCTTCGACACAACGCTCGTCACAGTGGTCCGCAAGCTCTTCGGGCGCGCGGCATCGCAGGGCGGGCGCGACCACACGTCGCATCGGCTGGTCGCGCTCGGATTGTCGGAACGCCGCGCCGTCTTGATGCTCTACGGTTTCGCCGCTGCTTCAGGAACGCTCGCGTTGTTGACGCGCGATTTGAGCCTCGACGTGAGTTTGGCCGTCACGCTCGGGTTCACCGTGTCGCTCACGCTCGTCGGCGTCTATCTGGCGCGCGTGCAAGTTTACGATGAAGAGGAGATACGCGCCGCGCGCGAGCGGGCGCTCTTCGCTTTTTTGGTTGACCTCTCTTACAAGCGGCGCATCTTCGAAGTGCTGCTCGACCTCGTGCTTATCATACTGGCCTACTACAGCGCCTATGCGCTCATGTTCGGCCCTTTCACCGGTCAAGGCGCATGGCGGCTCTTCATGCAGACGCTTCCGATCATCGTGTTCATCAAGATGGCCGTGTTGCTCGGCATGGGGGCCTATCGCGGCATCTGGCGCTACACGAGTTTGAACGACCTGATCGTTTTTGCGCGCGCCGTGGCGCTCAGTTCGATCGTGAGCGTGCTGGCGATCCTCGCCCTCTATCGGTTCGAGGGGTTCTCGCGGGCCGTCTTCGCGCTTGATGGATTGCTCCTTTTCGTCATGATCGCCGGAAGTCGCTTGACCTTTCGTCTGTTTCGTCGCCTGTTGCCGACGGCGCGCACGCGGCAGGGGCGGCGTGTGTTGATCTACGGCGCGGGCGATGCTGGCGAGTTGCTCTTGCGCGAAATACTCAACAATCCGGAACTCGACTACGCCCCAGTTGGGTTCGTCGACGACGACCCGTTGAAGAAGGGCAAGGTGATCCACGGGCTTCCCGTATTCGGCGGAAACGGCATGTTGGCAGCGATCTGCCGAGAGCGGCGGATCGAAGAGGTCTTGATTTCGAGTCGCAAGATTTCGGACGAGCGCGTGCGCGAAATCAAGCGCGATTGCGAAGCAGCGCGCGTGAAGTTGAAGCGCTTGCGCATACAGATCGAGCAGATAAGCGATGACGACGAATAGAAACGGCGTTTGGCAACGAGCCGCGTCCTGATGGATAATCTTCCGCTTGAACTCATCCCCACGTCGGCATCCGACGCGAGAAGAAGATGGCTTCGGATCAATTGGTTTTGGTTGATGTGCGTCCCGCTTGGCGGCGTTTGTTGCTCGTTCCCATCGTCGCGCTTTGCTTGATCGGGGCGTGGATGGTTGCGCGCTGGTGCATCGGCCACACCATGGCCGAGCGCGCGCCGGATGCCGCGACGGCGCGCGCAGCGGTCAGTCTCGCGCCATCCGATCCGCAACCCTATTACAGCCTCGCCGTGCTCAGCGCGCGCGAAGCCCTGACGACGGAGGAGGTCGCCGCGGCGCTCGAAGACTACGAACGCGCTGTGGCCCGATCGCCCTACGAATACCGTCTATGGATGGAATTGGGGCGAGCGCGCGAGCAGGCGGGCGACCCGACAGGCGGAGAGAAGGCGCTCAAACGGGCCGTCGAACTCGCGCCACACTACGCGCAGCCGCGGTGGATGTTGGGCAACCTGCTGCTTCGGCAGGGGCGGGCCGATGAGGCTTTCGAGCAGTTGAAGGTCGCTGGCGAGGCGGATCCGAGCCTGCGCCCGCAGATCTTCCACCTCGCTTGGCGCGCTTACGATGGCCGTCTTGCGACGGTGATCGCCAAGGTCGGAGGTTCGCCCGGCGCGCGCGCGCAACTGGTTCAGTACCTGCTCGGCTTGAAGCGTCTCGACGACGCCGTTCAACTTTGGAACAGCTTGAACGCCGACGAAAAACGCGCGCAGCGCGAAGCGGGCGATGCCTTGATCAAGGCGGCGTTTGAAGCGAAACGCTTCCGGCTCGTGCTCGACCTTTACCGCGCGCTCGAGCCAGATGTGCCCGCGGCGGTGGGTCGGTTGATCAACGGCGACTTTGAGGAGGACATAGCCACCTACGGCACAAGCCTGTTCGGTTGGCAGATTGCGCAAACCGAACAACCGCAAGTCCGGCTTGACGCGCGCACCGCTTACAGCGGCGAGCGAAGTTTGAGGTTGATCTTCAACGCGCCGAAGACGGTCGAGTTTCGCGGCGTCTCGCAATTCATCGTCGTTGAACCGGCGACGCGGTATCGTTTGAGCTACTTTTTCCGCACGGAAAACTTGAAGAGCGCGAGCACGCTCATCGTGCAAGTCGTCGATGCGGGCGCGCCCGACCGCGTGCTCGCTGAATCGGCTCCCGTGCCCGACGGCTCCAACGAGTGGCAGCCCGTGGTTTTAGATTTCGCCACCACGCCGCAGACCGAAGCGATCACGGTGCGGATCGTGCGCGAGCCATGTTTTTCGGCAGTCTGCCCGATTTTCGGAAAGATCTGGTATGACAAGTTCAGTTTTGAACAGATCGGCAACGGCGCAAGCCTTGGCGAGCGAAGGGGCAACGATCGAGGCGGCAACCAGAACGGAACAGGTCGCTGAGCTGCCGCAAACGATCGCCAGCCGTTTCATCATCCTCATCGTCTGCATGGCGATGGTGCTATCAACGCTCGCCTACGGGACGGTGCATACGTGGTCGCTCGCTTTCTTCCAAGCTGGAGCAGCGGCGATCGTCTTCTTCTGGGCGGTGGATGCTTGGCGCACCGGTCTCTTACGCTTCAGCCGCAACGTGCTGCAACTGCCCCTCCTCGGTTTGATTGCACTTGGTTTGGCGCAGTTGCTTCCGCTCGGCAGCGCTTTCGGCGCCGAAGCCTTGTCCGTGGAGCCGAGCCGAACGCTTTCGCTCGATCCTTTCTGGACGCGCATCGCCATCGTTCAAATAGCTTCGCTCGCGATCTACTTCGCAGCGACGCTCGCTTTCATCGACAGTCCACGGCGTTTGCGCTTGATGGTGCGCACGATCACGATCTTCGGTTTCCTGCTCGCGCTCTTCAGCATGATGCAAGCCTTCACGAGTCAAGGTAAGCTCTTTTGGTTCGCCGAGCTTAAACAGGCCGTCCCGTTCGGCCCGTTCATCAATCGGCACCATTTTGCGGGCTACATGGAGCTAGCGCTGGCGCTGCCATTGGCGATTGCGCTCGCTGGCGGCGCTGTTGAAGCCGACCGCCGCCTCCTCTACGGTTTCGCCGCTGGACTGATGGGGATCGCGCTCATCATGACCAATTCACGCGGCGGTTTGGTCAGTCTCGTTGCGGAGATCATCTTTCTCATCTCGCTGACGGAGTTTCGCGCGCGAAAAGCGGAAGAGTTGACAGCGGCGGATGCGGCCTCCGGTTGGCGACCGGTTCTGGTGCGACTTGGCGTATCGTTCGCGCTGCTTTTCGCCATCGTTTTCGGCTCTCTTCTGTACGGCGGAGAAGAGTCGCTGAGCCGCTTCATCGGGACGGTCAACTCGCAAGATCCGACCACGGGCCGCGCACACTTTTGGAGCGTTACGCTCGATATCATTCGCGACCGCCCGCTACTCGGCGTGGGGCTTGGCGCTTACAGCGTCGCTTACACGCGGTACGACACGCGCGGCGGGCAGTTTCGCGTCGAGCAGGCGCACAACGATTACCTGCAAACGCTCTCCGATGCCGGAGTGATCGGCGCGGCGCTCGGACTCCTTTTCATCGTCGCGCTGTTTCGCCTCGGGTTCTTACGGCGACAGTCGCGCGACCCCTTCCGTCGCGCCGTGGCGACCGGAGCGATGACCGGTTGCTTCGCCGTGCTGGTCCACAGCTTCTTCGATTTCACGCTCCACACGACGGCTAATGCGCTCCTTTTTCTGCTGCTCGCGGCGTTGGCGACCGTCAACGGGCGCGTCGAGGAGGCGCCGCGCCGTAGGCGCCGTCGTCGTCGCCGTTCGAGCCAGACGTCGGAGAGACTCCCAGCCGACGACGGTACAAAGGCCGAGCAACAGCCTAACACGGCGACGGCAGGCATCTGAGAAAGAAAAACAGGAGACAAACCGCCAAACGGCGATAGCAGAAAGCGGTCGGTTCGATGGTGCGCGTCCGAACGAGGCGCGCCGTCGCCGAAGAAGAGAGGATCGAAGATGCGCGTACTCGTCACCGGTGGAGCCGGATTCATCGGATCACATCTGTGCGAGCGGTTGCTCGCGGACGGACACGAGGTCATCTGCCTCGACAACTTCTTCACCGGGCGCAAAGAGAACATCCATCACTTGATGAACAATCCGCGCTTCGAGATGATCCGGCACGATGTGGTCCAGCCGATCCTGCTCGAAGTCGATCGGATCTACAATTTAGCGTGTCCCGCTTCGCCCGTGCACTACCAGTACAACCCTGTCAAGACGGTGAAGACCAACGTGATGGGCACGATCAACATGCTCGGGCTGGCCAAGCGCGTCAAGGCGCGCATCCTTCAAGCTTCGACCTCGGAAGTCTATGGCGATCCGCAGGTCCATCCGCAAACGGAGGATTACTGGGGATACGTCAATTGCATCGGCGTGCGTTCGTGTTACGACGAGGGGAAGCGCGTCGCCGAAACGCTGATGATGGATTACCATCGACAGAACGGCGTCGATACGCGCATTGCGCGGATCTTCAACACCTATGGTCCGCGCATGCTGGAGAACGATGGGCGGGTCGTTTCGAACTTCATCGTGCAAGCCTTGCGCGGCGAAGAGCTGACCATTTACGGCTCGGGCGCGCAGACGCGCTCCTTCTGCTACGTTGACGATCTGGTCGAAGGTCTTATCCGTTTGATGAACGCTGAAACCGAAGACGTACATCTTCCCGTCAATTTGGGCAATCCGGCTGAGTTCACCATTCGCGAGTTAGCCGAGGAAGTGGCGCGATTGTGCGGAAGAGAGGTGCGCATCAAGCACTGTCCGCTGCCACAGGACGATCCCAAACAGCGTCGCCCGGACATAGCGCGCGCCGAACGATTGCTTGGCTGGAAGCCGACCGTGCCGCTCAGGGAAGGTTTGCAGAGGACGATCGCTTACTTCGCCGAGCGGATTGCAAAACAACCGCGCTAAGCTCGGTCCAGCGCTCGTTCTTTTGCCACAGAGCTTTTCGGACGAATAAACGGAACTCATTGAAGGTCACTCGATTTCCCCTGCAAATTAAGGGAGATGTCTCCGCAATCGCAAGGATGATCGAGCGTTGAATCGCCTCGGAGATCGTCCAAAGGCTCCAAGAGATGGCGGCTGTGGTCTTGCTTAGGCACTGCTAGTGCGGGAGTTGCCGCCGTGTCACACCGACGTCGGCAAGAAGCTAATCGAGTCGCCGAAAGCTTACATGCGCGATAGCGACTTGGTACGTGCCCTGTTGATGATCGGCGGGAAGACGATCGGTTGTCTCATCCAGTGGTCGGGGCGAGTTGGGATGTTTCGCCATCGAAAATCTTTTGGCCGTCGCGCCAAAGAGCACACAAGGCCATCTCTACCGGACCA
Source organism: Pyrinomonas sp. (assembly GCF_040289685.1). Classification (NCBI taxonomy): domain Bacteria; kingdom Pseudomonadati; phylum Acidobacteriota; class Blastocatellia; order Blastocatellales; family Pyrinomonadaceae; genus Pyrinomonas; species Pyrinomonas sp. The sequence continues at coordinate 17,062 of NZ_PSLQ01000038.1, read as the reverse complement.
GCAGCGGGGCCGAAATCGATCTTTCGCTTGAGGTCCCCAAAAGGGGCTTGTGGGCCATCGAGATTAAACGGGGCCTTGCGCTTCGACCGGAGCGCGTTTTTCATCCGGCGCGCGAGGATCTCAAGCCGTCGCGACGTTTCAGCATCCATCCGGGGACGGACATCTACCATGTGACCGAGGATGCGCTAGTCACTTCGCCGCTTGACGCGGCGCGCTCCCTTCGAGAGAGCTGATCGGGCTTTTGTCGAGTTGACGGTCGCCGAGGCGCGTCTTTGGCGATGCTTGGCAGCTTCTTGCGCTTCCCATCCGGTCGCGGCTGATTGTAGGATGAGGCAGAAGTTAGCGCTGAATCCGCACGGCTTGGGAGCGTATTGTGAGAGTTCAAGCGGAAGAAAAGCCACAGACTCTGCCGCAGCTATGTTTGACGGCGCTCAAAAGATACGATCGGTCCGACGCTGTCAACTACAAGCAAGGCAAGGATTGGCGGCGCGTTTCAGCCCGCGAGTTCGCGCGTCGCGTGCGCTCGATCGCGCTCGGACTGGCCGATCTCGGCGTGCGTCAGAAGGATCGCATCGCGCTCCTTTCGGAGAATCGTCCCGAATGGTCGATCGTTGACCTTGCCATCCTAAGTTTGGGCGCCGTGAACGTTCCGCTCTACACGACGCAGACGCCTGACCAGATACGTTTCATCCTGCAAGATTCAACGGCGCGCCTGCTCTTCGTCTCGAATGCGCGCCTGCTGCGGCGCATAAGCCAAGCGTTGGACGGCCTTGAATCGCTCGAGCGGATCATCCTCTTCGATGCGGATTCCGATGAGGAGGCTTTGCGTCTTGCCGCGCTCGAAAAGCGCGGCGGCGAACTGGACCGGCAGGACCCATCGCGATTCGATCTTCTCATCGGCGAGGTGAGACCAGAGGACCTAGCGACGATCATTTACACGTCAGGGACGACGGGCGAGCCGAAAGGCGTGATGCTCAGTCACGAAAATTTCGTCGCCAACGTCCTTTCAATTTCAAGCGCCCTTCCGATCACGGCGAAGGACATCGCCATCTCCGTTCTGCCGCTATCGCACATCTTCGAACGCACGGTTTTCTACGTTTTCTGTTGGAACGGCGTCGCCGTCCACTACGCCGCTTCGTTCGATCAGGTGGGCGACTTTTTGCGCGAGGTGCGCCCGACGGTGATGACCGCTGTGCCGCGCCTTTTCGAGAAGGTCTACCATCGTATCGTCAAGCGCGGAATGCAGGGAAGCGCGTTTCAGCGGAAGGTCTTTTCGTGGGCGCTCGAGGTGGGCCAACGTTATGCCGAAGAACTCGAACGCAACGAAGGGCGGGTCCGGTCTTCGCTGCGCATGCAGCACGCGGTGGCTGACCGTTTAGTCTTCTCCAAATGGCGCGCTGGCGTCGGCAACCGCCTACGCTACTTCGTCTCGGGCGGCGCGCCGCTCGCCCCGTCGCTTGCGCGCGCTTTCCTCGCTGCAGGGATCCCGATCCTACAAGGCTATGGCATGACGGAGACGTGCATCGTGTCGGCCAACAGGCCCGAGGATAACCGCATCGGTTCGGTGGGATTGCCTTTCCCCGGCGTGGAGGTGCGCATCGCCGAAGATGGCGAGATTCTGGTCCGCGGTCCGAGCGTGATGCGTGGTTACTACCATCGACCGGAAGAGACGCGGGCCATGTTCACCGAAGACGGTTGGTTTCGGACGGGCGATGTCGGACGCTTGGATGAAGGCGGACGATTGTACATCACTGACCGGAAGAAAGAACTGTTCAAACTCTCCAACGGTAAATACATCGCCCCGCAGCTCATCGAGAGTTTGATCAAGCGCAGCCCGTTGGTCAATCAGGTGGTGGTCGTCGGAGCGGGGCAAAAATTCCCGGTCGCCTTGGTCGTGCCGGAGTGGGAGGCGTTGGCTGAAGCGATGTCGGAAGAGGGCGCGCGTCCACCCGCCACGCACGCGGAATGGAGCCGCGATCCGGTTGCCATGCGCCTCGTGCAGCGAGAGGTGGCGCAGTGGACGGCGGAATTGAACGAACACGAGCGCGTGCGTCGCGCCGCTATCATCCCGGAAGAATTCTCCATCGAGAACGGAGAACTGACGCCGACTCTCAAGATACGCCGCCGCACCATCGAAGAACGATACGCTTCAGTGATCGCAGAACTCTATGCTTGAAAGCAGGCGCTCTCGCCTCTTGAGGGCTTCTCGGCTACGACGAGCCAAAAAGGCACGGTCGCTTCCGCTTTGCCCGACGATCTCTCGGCTTGATCGCAAGATGCGAGCTGACTTTTGCGCTTGCCCTCATATGTCGCTTCCGCCTTGCCCGATGCCCCCCGCTTGATCCGTTTAGGGTTCGTCTTCGGTTGCGGTCCGACGCTCTTCCGGTTTGATCTCGCCGGTAGTTTGCGGTATGCGATTTGGGAAGTCAGGTTAGGGGGCAAGCCGAGCAGGCTCTTCTTGATGAGCGTACATTCACGCGCGCTCGCAGCACGTCCGGGTCAACATCCTCATGCGTCAGACGAGAGCGGCGTCTTTACATCTCTTGTTCCTTTCGATCAGCAGCGCTTCGGCGTCAAGCTTCTATGGTAAGCAACGCCTCCTGTTCTTTCGGCCCGCTGAACGATGTGTATTGAACTTCAAGCGGCGGACGCAACTTCCTCTCCGCGTAGATGCGCAAGAAAAGGGGGATCTCGCTTTGCGGACAATCGTCTTCGATCTCCGCTCGTCCGAAATGAGCAAGCAACTGGATTTCGGCTCCGCAAAAATCGCAAGTCTCTAGGTGTCGTGCCACGTCCTCTTGTTCTTCAGCCGGGAGCGCCGAAGCGAGGTAAAGAAGCACGGTTTCGGTCGAAGGGCAGTTCCGCTGTTTGCAGAATACGGCCTGGTTCGATAGGCGCATACGTATCCTTCTCCCCCAAAAGTCCCAAATCGCACTTCGTAGTCAAATCGCGGAACACCGACCGCTCAAAACGGCCAGAGCGAGGTCGTCGGAAGCGTGGACGACGACTCATCATCGCGCGCAGCCGACAGGCGTGGCCGAAAGGGGGCAAGGGAACTAGCCGCAAGGTCGATCGGGCGTTTCGTTCCGTCAAGGGAAAGAAAAAGTTAATCGTCTTGCCGTTCCAGCAAAAAGACGGACGAAAATAGGCACAGTGTTGCGAAAAGCTTGCGGCGAAGCGCTTTTTCCCTCGCCCAACGGTGACGAAAACCGATTCTTCACTCACGAACGTAAAATTATGTTGCGAAAGCAAAACTCTGTTTTGCTTCGGCGAAGTTTGATTCAGGCGTCGGATCCTACGATCCGTGAACGCATGTTTTTAGTGTCCAGAAGGCTTGCAGAGGGCAGCCGACAGATGAACCCGGAGAAATTGTAAAAAGATGTTGCTCATTTTCGGATTTATTGCTAACATCATGACTGTCGTCAGGGCCCGCGCCCTCTCGACTTGCCAACATGGATGGTCGTGCCTTTCCCCTTTGCGGCTGTCCGGCGCGGACCTTGAGGAGAAAACGTGTTGGACCTTTGAGGTCGCAAGAGCGCTAGCTCTCCCCGAGTCGAGTTCTCTCGGTGCGTGCGGTTCGGGAAGGATGATACATGGGACGATGGTGACCTTTGAGCTTTGCTCTGGCATCCGGCGCCCGACTCGACAGGGTGTGAAAGAGCGCAAAGGAAACGACGAACGAACGCCTCGTTGCTGACCTCTCAGTCGGACTCATCTCCGATGGACGGCCTCTTTGGCCCAGCCGCGGTCGACTGAGGCGGCGCCCATACCAACGAAGCCTTCTTGCGAGGAACTTTCACGGTCAACCAATATGTCTGTAACATCCACCGAACAGAACAACCACGCAGAGAACTCCACCGCTTGCAACATGGAGCGCGACGCGAGCGTGCGTCAACCGGGTCGGTGGCGTGAGTGGTTGGAGCGTTCCGATGTCGGCCGATTGTGGACCGAATTGCACCGTCTGGTCTGTCATCATCCGCTGGTGCGCGCATCGCAAAGCGCCGGTCTTCTCGTGGAAAGCGAAGGCCGATCGAGCGCCTACAACGATCTGACCCAGGAGTTATTTGTCGCGCTGCTGAGCAAGGGGCGCTTTCAGCACTACCTCGATACGGGCATGACGGATACTGAGATCGAGTGCGAGATTGGCCAGATCGAATTGACCAACATCTTGACGGCTGAATTGCGCAAGCGTCATCCCGAGTCCTACCGACTGGCCCGGCGCATTTCGACCATCATTCAATCGAGCCCCAATTTTCGGCGTTTCGATGGCAGCGGGGCCGATGATCCTTACCGCCGGTTGAGCGATCGCGTGTACGGATTGAACGAGTGGCCAGACGACAAACCGCGCCGTCCGAATCACGAACTGGAACAGCGCGTGCAAATGGTGCCCGTGCGGCAGCGCGATACGCGCATGGTCGGATGCACGGGCGACGCGCAGATCATCATCAACAATTCGGACCTTGAAGATCTAATCATCTCGGTGCTTGAAGCGGTCGATTCGCCAGTGGATGTGCGCACATTGCGCAGTCTCGTGCTCTCGCGTCTGCCCGTGATGGATATCTACCTCGTGCCGTTGAGCGGCGATGACGCCGAAGACGGTCGCTCGTCTCTCGAACCGGTGGACGGGCGCGACAATCCGGAACAAGGTTTGTTGCGCCGCGAAGCTGAACGTCAAGCTGCAGGTTACGTCGAACGATTCCTGACGAGCCTCTACCACGCCGTCCGCGGCAAGAGCAAACAGTACAACCGCATTTTGGGCGTTTTATGGTATTGCTACTTGAGTCCCGAACACATGACGCAACTGCAAGCGGCGGCGCGGCTCGGCGTGTCCGATTCGCTCGTCTCTGACTATCGAAAGCGAATCGAACAACAGTTGCGCGCCCTCGCTTTCACGGAGATCGAAGAGGCGCGTCGGTTCGAAATGGCGCTGCGCGAGCGCGTGCGCGCCATGGTCGGAGAGGAGGCTGCGGTCTGAAGATTCACGAGAGCCTCTATCTGCGCTTCGGGATCTGAGGTTGGAAACGGCGAGAGGGTCGTTCGCTCCTGGAAGCGATCGGCGGCGAAAAAGGGTAAACTATGCTTTTGAGTTCTGGGTCGAAAAACGCTCTCGCAGAGGAGATGTGGCCCCGGCTCTTCGTCCGTTGGGCGACTTGCACGATGGCCGATCATGAAATCCGGCGGAACCGCTTTTTACGGCAGCGCGCGCCTTTCGGCATTTAACTGTAACGTCTGGGATGGCAGCTGAAGTGAGTTCTCTAGATGTACAAGGACGAGCGACAAAGTTTCGAGCCGGTGATCGATTACGAGACCGTCACTCCGGCGGGGCCTAATCGTTCTTCCGACGAAGGATGGGAAAGAGTCGTACCGAAACTCGCTTCTCAAAATGCTGAGACCGAGCCGGGGGCGCGAGAGACCAGGGGCGACGAGCGCGAGGGCGCAAAGAAGTTAGGCAACAAAAGAGGTACGGCTCGCTCAAATTTTGTGGCGGGAGCGGAAAGATGGCTCGCGCGGCGCGGCCATGCGATCAGCTACGTCGGCCTCTTCCTCTTCACGGCTGTGCTCTACTTTCGTCCTTACGAATGGATTCCGGCCCTCTCGTCCTTCACGTCGCTCGCGTTCTGGCTCGCTATCTTCACGCTCGCCGTCTTCTTCCCGACGCAACTGGCGCTCGAAGGCAATTTGACGGCGCGTCCGCGTGAAGTCAACTTCCTGCTCCTCTTTTGTCTATGGGCGCTTCTTGGGATGCCCTTTGCTATCAATCCGGGCGAAGCTTGGGCGGCTTTCAGCGACACGTTCATCAAGGTCGTCTTGATGTTCATCGTGTTGATAAACGTCGTGCGAACCGAACGGCGACTCAAGGGCTTGATGTGGCTCTCGCTCGGTGTCGGCCTCTTTCTGAGCTACCATGCGATCGGCGATTTTCAGAGCGGGAATTTGACGGTTGAGGGTTACCGCGTCGCCGGGGCGATCGGCGGCATGTTCGGCAACCCGAACGACATGGCGCTTCACTTGGTGATGATGATCCCCATCGCCATCGCGCTCTTTTTCGGCACGCGCAACCTTTTCCGCAAATCCCTTTATGCTGCGTGCGCGGCGTTGATGACGGTCGGCATGGTCGTCACTTATTCGCGCGGCGCCTTTTTAGGTTTCATCGCCTCGTTCTTGGTACTGACGTGGAAGATCGGCAAGCGGCAGCGTTTCAGCGTGATGGCCGTCGCTGTTTTGGTCCTACTGCTCCTTTTGATCTTTGCGCCCGGCAACTACGGCCTTCGTTTGCTCTCGATCTTCATCCCTGGGCTTGATCCCGTCGGATCTGCCACCACGCGCAAGGAGGTCTTCTGGCGTTCGGTCTTCGTCGCGCTACGTAATCCGATCTTCGGCGTCGGGATGGAAAACTTTCACATCGTCTCGATCCAGGAGCTGGTGAGCCACAACGCTTACACTCAAGTTGCGGCTGAACTGGGTTTCCCCGCGCTCTTCTTCTACGTGGGGTTGATCGTTTCGCCGCTCAAGCGCTTGTGGCAGATCGAGCGCGCGGCGTTCGAGGATCGCCGCACGTCGCGCTTCTACTATCTTTCGGTCGCGATTCAGGCGAGCATCGTCGCCTACATGGTGAGCAGCTTCTTCGGATCGGTCGCTTATCAGTGGTATATCTACTACGTCGTCGGTTATGCGATCGCGCTCCGGCGCATCTACGCCCTCTCGTCGGAGGCAGAGACTAACCAACGCGCGGCACAGGTGAGCGAAGCCGAAGCGCAGCGAAAGATCGGCGCGCCGCTCCCGACGTGAACCTTTGAGAGGCGAAGCGTTGATTTAAACTTCCGTTCAATCGGGCGAAGTAGGATAGGCGACGATCGGATCGGCTCCGACGCGATCATGGGTTGAAAGCATGCTCTACGTTGTGGCAGCAGTTCTCTTCTGGGCGAGCGCGGCGGCGCTCTTCTACACCTACGTCGTTTATCCGGTGATTTTATGGGCGATGAGCCATTGGCGCGCGCGCCCCGTGCGCAAGGGCGAGTGCGAACCAACCGTGAGCGTCATCATCACTGCTTACAACGAAGAGCGAGATCTCGCCGCCAAGCTCGAAAACACGCTCGCGCTCGACTATCCGAAAGAGAAACTAGAGATCATCGTCGCGTCGGATTGTTCAACCGATCGCACGGACGAGATCGCGCGTTCGTTTGCGAAGCGCGGCGTACGCCTTCATCGTCAGTCCGAACGTCTCGGCAAAACATCGGCGCAGAACGCCGCCGTAGAGCTGGCGCGCGGCGAGATCATCCTCTTCTCCGATGCGACGACGCTCTATGAGCCCGACGTCTTGCGCAAGATGTTGCCGAACTTCGCCGACCCATCGGTTGGTTGCGTCGCCGGGCGTCTGATCTACGTCGATCCGGCGCGGTCGTCTGTCGGACATGGCGCGCGCTCGTACTGGAGCTACGAGACGTTCCTGAAAGAGCGCGAAAGCGCCATCCTTTCGCTCATCGGTTGTTCGGGCTGTCTGTACGCCGTGCGCCGTTCGGCCTACGTTCCGCTTCGCCCGGAGGCTTGCAGCGATTTCATCATCGCCACCAAGATGGTCGAACAGGGATTGCGTGCCGTATACGAGCCTGAAGCGGTGGCCATTGAAGAGACGAATAAGCGGAGCGATCGCGAATTCAGGATGCGCGTGCGCGTTATCACGCAGACGATCTCCGACCTGTGGCATCACCGTGCGATGCTGAACCCGCGGCGAAGCGGCTTCTATGCGATCGAGCTGCTATCGCACAAGGTGTTCCGCTATCTTGCGCCCGCGTTTCTCATCACAGCTTTGCTCGCTTCGGCGGCGCTCGCGCCACGCTCGACATTCTATTTTGCGATTTTCATCGGACAAACCCTCTTCTATTTTGCGGCGTTCATCGGCTTCCTCGCGGAGCGCGCCGGTTGGCACCGCAGATTGATCGCATTACCATACTACTTCGTGCTCGCCAACGCCGCGGTCGTCGCCGCTTTCAACAAATTCTTGCGCGGTGAGCGCTATGCGCGCTGGGAGCCGATTCGCGAAACGAGAGGTGAACCGACCGCTGCGCTGATGACGGCACGCAAAGGGGGGCACGGATGATCATTGCGAGAGGAAGAGAGCTGAAACCAGATCCGCTGGTGAGCGTCATCATTCCGGCTTACAACGTCGCGCCCTTTATCGCCGAAACGCTCGATTCCGTCTTCGCCCAAAGCTTCGGCGATTATGAAACGATCGTCGTCAACGACGAATCGCCCGATACGGCAGAGCTAGAGCGCGCCATCGCGCCATACGTCGAACGGATAGTTTACATCAAGCAGAAGAACAGCGGTCCCGGCGGCGCGCGAAATTCCGGCATCGCTCACGCGCGCGGCGAATACGTCGGTTTTCTCGATGGCGACGATGCATGGGACGCGGACTTCCTCGCCGTGCAGGTCGAAGCTTTGACGCGCGAACCGTCGCTCGATCTGGTCTGTGCCGACGCGCTGCTGTTCGGCTCATCGTCCCACGATGGAAAGAGATTCTTTGAGACCGTTCCGACGCGCGAACCCGTAACGCTTGAGAGTTTGCTCGCGACCGAGAGCTCGATCATCACCTCGGGCGTGCTCGCACGCCGAAGCGCGCTCGAAAAGGCTGGCCTGTTCGACCCGCAGTTCTACCATTCGGAGGATTTCGATCTTTGGGTCAGACTGGTTCATCGCGGCGGGCGGATCAGATATACGCGGCGCTGCCTTGCGCGCCATCGGATTCATCAAACCAGTCTCGCTTACGATTCGACGCGCCTTCTCGAAGGACAATCTCGCGTCTATCGCAAGTTGAAGCGCGTGTTGAATCCGAGCGAAAGGATCGAAAGGTTGATTGATGAGCAGCTTCGACGCTGTGAGGCAACTATTGCCCTAGAACTCGGCAAGAGAGCTTTCGCCCAAGGCGATTACGCGACGGCGGCAGAGCAGATCACAAGGGCGAACGCTTTCTACCGCAGCCGGAAGCTCTCTTGGTTGCTCGCGGGATTGAGATTTGCGCCGCGTTTGCTCCACACGCTATACAGGGCGCGGCAGCGTGCGCTGCCGCAGCGTTTCGCCGCCGCTTGACGAAGATGCGCGAACGTCGTCACAGGATCGCTCACATCATGCCTTGGCCGACCGTCGGCGGCACGGAGCAGGCCACGCTGCGCATCGCCGAGGCGGTGCGCCCTTACGGTTTCGAGAGCGTGGCTTTCTGTTTCGGGGAAAGAGCGCCCGTGCATGAGATCTTCGCCGCAGCCGGATTCGAGACGGTCTCTTACCATCCGGTCGAACACAGCTACCGCCGCGTTTGGCCTTTTCTTCGCTACTCCTGGCGATTGGCGCGCGAGTTCAAACGGCGACGTGTTGATCTGATCCACTGCGCCGATTTGCTCGCGGGCTATCATGCCGCGCTCGCCGGAAGAATGGCCGGATTGCCCGTTTTATGCCATATTCGATGCTGCTATGATCAATTGTCACGGCGCGACCGAAGTTTTCTCTGGCCGATCAACCGTTTCATCTTCGTCTCGCGCGATACGTGGCGCCGGTTCGCCCACAAGGTGTCGGAGAAGCGCGGCGTGGTCATCTACGATGGGATAGAAGCGGATCGAGTTGTTGACGCAAATGCGGCGAGAGATGTTCGCCGGGAGTTCGGCGTCCCGGATGAGGCGAAGATCGTCGGCATGGTCGCGCGCGTCGCTCCGGCCAAAGATTATGCGACTTTGGCGCGCGCGGCAGCGCGTGTGGTGGCCGTCTATCCGCAAGTGCGTTTTCTGATCGTCGGCGATCACTCTGAGAGGGCCGAGTATCGCGAGCATTACCGCGAGGTCAAAGAGATGTTGCGCGCAAATCGGGTGGAAGATCTTTTCATCTTCGCTGGCTTTCGCTCAGATGTCGCGCGCTTGCTCGACGCGATGGACGTTTTCGCGCTTTCGACGCACACTGAAGGGTTGCCGCTCGTCGTACTGGAAGCGATGGCGCATGGCAAGCCGGTCGTTGCGACCGCTGTTGGCGGCGTCCCGGAGGCGGTCGTTGATGGCGAAACCGGTCTCCTTTACGGGCACGGGGATGATGAGGGATTGGCGACGCATCTTCTCGTGCTTTTGCAGGACGAGGAGAAAGCCCGATCGTTCGGTGCCAATGGGCGTCGCATCGTGCGTGAGCGTTGGAATAGAGAGCGTTTTGCCGCAGATATGGCGCGCGTTTACAGGGAAGCGCTCGGGTTGACAGGCTTAGCGGAAGTTTCAAGTGGCCAATTAGCTGAATTCAGGGGAATTTGATGGCATCATCGAACGCGTTAAATCCGGGTGGGATCGGTGGATCGGTGGCGTCCGGCGAAGGCAAAAGGCGCGTGAAGATAATCCGCGCGCCGTCGCTTTCGTTGCGCGAGTTGTGGCAAAGCGTTCGCGCGCTTGTCGAATACCGAGATCTTTTCTACACGCTGAGCGCACACCGCATCAAGGTCCGCTACAAGCAATCGAGGCTCGGCTTCGCTTGGGCCATCGTGCAACCTTTCGCGTTGATGCTCATCTACACCTTGATCTTCTCGATCGTCACGCGGATGCCAAGCGAAGGGACGCCTTATGCGGTCTTCGCTTACGCGGCGCTTTTGCCGTGGACCAGTTTTTCGAACGCTTTGACGAGCGGCACCAATTCGCTCGTCAGCCACTCCCATCTGGTCACCAAGGTCTATTTCCCGCGCGAAATACTGCCTGCGACCTACGTCGTCGCTTCGCTTTTCGACCTCGCTGTCGGCTCGAGCGTGCTCGCTTTGATGATGCTCTATTACAAGATCGTGCCGACTGTGTTGATCCTGTGGGCGGTACCCATCATCACCGTGATGACCGTTTTCACGCTCGGCGTGACGCTGATCCTTTCGGCGCTTCAGGTCTATTTTCGCGACATCGGGATGGCGATGCCGCTGTTGATGCAGCTTTGGCTCTTCGCTTCGCCCGTCGTCTATCCTTTGAGCGCCGTACCCGCCTGGCTCTATCCCGTCTACGTGCTGAACCCGATGGTCGGGGTGACGGAGAATTTTCGCCGTGTTATCTTGCAGGGGATGGCGCCAGACTTGCGCGCCCTGGCGGTCGCGGCGATTGTTTCCGCCGTACTGTTGCCAGCTTCTTACATCCTCTTCAAGCGTTTGGAAGCGACTCTGGCCGACGTAGTGTAAAATCTATCAGGCGTGGCACAAAAGATGATTGACCTTCGTTTCGATCGAGTCTCTAAACGTTACCGTATACGGCATGAGGACAGCGCTCCGACGCGCAATCCGCTGAAGCGCGTCCTCAAGCGTTTGCGCGCGCACACGGAAGATTTTTGGGCTGTGCGCGACGTTTCGTTTGAGGTCAGACGCGGCGAAGCGTTGGGCATCATCGGACACAATGGGGCCGGAAAGAGCACCATCCTGAAGCTTCTCTCCAACATCACGACGCCCACGTCGGGCGAGATCATGATCAACGGGCGGCTCGCCGCGCTGATCGAAGTTGGATCGGGCTTCCATCCAGAGCTGACGGGACGTGAGAATATCTTCTTGAGTGGTTCGATTCTTGGGATGAAGCGGCACGAGATCGAAGCGAAACTCGATCAAATCGTCGATTTCGCCGGCGTCAACGAGTTCCTCGACACTCCCGTCAAGCGTTACTCTTCGGGAATGTACTTGCGGCTCGGATTCGCCATCGCCGCACATCTGGATGCTGATGTTCTGTTGCTCGATGAGGTGTTGGCCGTCGGCGATGCAAACTTTCAATCGAAGTGCTTGCAGCGCGTGCGCGAACTGCGCGAGAGCGGTAAAACGATCGTCTTCATCTCGCACGACTTAGGGGCGGTGGAACGTCTTTGCGATCGGGCCCTGTTGATGGAGCGCGGGCGACTTATCGCCGAAGGAAGTCCGGACGAAGTGATCAGAGAATACCAAAGAAAAACAGCCGATCTTGCGGCTCTGACCGGGCGAAAAAGCGATGTGACAAGCGGAGCCGAGATAGTTTCTATATCCTTTCACAATGAAAAAGGCGATTCCGTCTCCTCTTTACAAACGGGAGACGCCCTAATCGTCAAGGTCCGATATCGCGTTCATCGGGAACCAGTCGAGAGTTCCGTGGAAGTCTTCTTTTATACACCCGAAGGGGAGCTGGCGAGCCAGCTTTTCACCAGTAAAAACGTCTTTGCGGAACGGAGCGAAGGGTGCGTGGAATTTTACTGTCCGGAACTAGGACTCTCTCCTGGAATCTATTTGATAGATACGACGATTGATAAAGATTGGAAATTCCGTTGCGCGTCGTTCCGCGTCGATCCCGGAAAAAGATTCCGCGGTCGTTTCTATATGCCTCATACGTGGCGTTTCGTCGAGGAGATGGAAGAAGCAACAAATGAACGGATCTTCGCTAGATCTTGAAAGTAGTCGGTTTTAAGACACGGGACCATCAGTTACACCGCGAAATCGCCTCGGGTAAACGCTCGCGAGAAGATCGTCATGTTAGAGCGCTCAAAGGTCTCCATAATAATCACCGCCTATAATCAGAGATCGTACCTCGGCGAGGCGATCGAGAGCGCGTTAGCTCAAAGTCACCGAAACACAGAAATCGTCGTGGTGGACGATGGCTCGACCGATGGGTCCGAAGAGGTAGCGACTCGATTCGACGAGATCAGGTACATTAAGCAAAAAAACCAAGGAGTCGCAGCGGCGAGGAATGTTGGGTTGCGCGCGAGTTCTGGTGAATTCATCGTTCTGCTCGACGGTGATGATCGTCTTTTGCCGCATGCTGTTGAGACGGGATTGAAGCAGTTCAGCGACCATCCAAAAGCCATGCTTGTTGCTGGGCTCGCTAGAATAATCAATAAACGCGGAGAGGTGATTGAAGAGCGTAATAGACCCTTGCTCGATGGTGGTTCTTACGAATACTTGTTGACAGGCAACGACGTCTTCATGCCTGCCATGGCTATGTACCGGCGAAGCGTTTTCGATTCGATAGGGCTGTTTGACGAACGCTATGTCCCGGCAGAAGACTGGGAGATGTATCTGCGTATCGCCCGTTCGTACCCGATTGTCTTCTATGACCGAGTGATCGCCGAATACAGGATTCATGAGGCAAACATCAGTCGGAAGATAGCTCTGATGTTTGCTCAGGCGCACAAGGTCCTCGTCGCTCAGTGGAAATATGCGAAAAGGGATGAGAAACTGAGAAAAGCTTACAAAGCTGGGTACGACCGGTTGCACGAATACTACGGTGAAAGGTTAGTCAATGAAGTAAGGCTGGCTTTAAGGAAAAGGGACTGGGGGCGGATTTGCGAGGATTTGCCGACGCTGGTCCGACTTTATCCGCGAGGAGTCGTCTGCCACTTATTTCGCAAATGTCGTCGCATCCTTCTCGGCACTAAAGGGAGCGACGATGACCTAAAAGAGTTTCAATGACCGAACTCAATAAGGACAATGATTTGGCACGGTACTGCTGAACCGTAAACGAAGTTCATGCGATCCTACTTTAGGAGGTGCCATGAGCGGCGCGGAAAATCCGTTGGTCTCCGTCATCATCCCTTGCCATAAACAGGCCCATTTTTTGGGCGAAGCTATAGAAAGCGTGCGTCGTCAAACGTACCGCAACGTGGAAATAATCGTCATCGACGACGGTTCACCCGATAATACTTCGGAGGTGGCCGCAAGATACGTTGGGGTTAAATGCGTCAAACAGGAGAATCGCGGTTTGCCTGGGGCGAGGAACCGAGGGATAGCGGAGAGCAAGGGCGATTATTTGGTCTTCTTGGACGCGGATGACAGGTTGCTGCCGCACGCGCTTGAAACAAATCTGCAACATCTGTTGGCGCATCCGGAATGCGCTTTCGTGCACGGACATTGTAGGCTGATAACAGTTGAAGGACAGCCTCTACCGACGCCGAAGCGGCATCATTGTCCGGAAGCGGATCATTACTTCTATCTGCTGCAAAGTTGCTACATATATCCCCCAGGAGCAGTAATGTTTCGGCGCATAGCGTTGGAAAAAGTTGGCTTTTTCAATGAGTCCCAGCTCACGGTTGAAGATTGGGAGTTGTATTTGAGGATAGCGCGGCAGTTTCCGATACTATGTCATCATCAAGATGTCATAGAGTATCGCATCCATGACGGAGGCTTGAGTTCGAAAGCGAGTTTGATGTTTCAGGGTGCTCTAACAGCTTTGAAAGATCAAGAAAAGTTCGTTCAAAAGGATCCGAGATTAAAAGAGGCTTTCGTCATAGGTCTGAAAAGTGTAAAGGAGATATACGGCGAAGGAGTGGTGAACAGCGTTAGGCGCGGTTTGCGAGAACGCGATTGGGAGGTAGTTGTTCGGGGACTTTTTGCTTTGCTGCGCTGGTATCCCCGTGGCATCCCCAAACACATCCTTCGGAAAGCTTACTGTTTGATCGCCGGTGTTCCGAGTGACGCACATAGTTTGTACAGGAATTCGAGGTCGCGCCACTCACAAAATGAGAGAAACGATTGAAAATGAGCCGAATGCAAGATGATTTACTCGGGCTTTGAGCTTGAGGGATAACAATTCAGGGAAAACATTAAGTTTTGGTTCAGGCGGGTCTGCCCATTGTGCTCCTATCCGCAGGATTCGCAAGATTTAATCGGATGCCTATGTGGCGTTGAGGTTTGCTTTGACTGTCCTCGCGAGCGCGGTGGCTCGGCATCGAGCGGGATTGGTCTATTGCTTGCCACTTTTCTTCCTATCGATTCCAACTTTGGCGGTGCTTCTGAAGAGAGAATTCCTTCGGGGTACAATTTTGGCGATGACTTCTGGCAAACTCGCTTTAATGTTCACGGAATCTTCAAGCGTATTGCGGACACAATGGCCTCATGTAAAATCGGACCGCGCCCTCAAAGCGGCATACGAATCCGGGCTCGAGGGACTTAAGAAGTTCTACGGCAAGCTTCTCGTCATAAGGAGCGAGATGAGGGCGAAAAATGGAAAGATGCGTCCGATACGCTTCGCCTATTATGCAAGGAGCATCCGCAGAACCGTCTAGTCGTCGCTGTCAGAACAACGACGACGATGCCGTCAGCATTGGGGCTAGATATTCAACTGAGTCAAAGACGACTGTTTCGTCATCTTGTAACGATCGGTTGAGATTCCAGTCGAGATCTCGATGGACCAGAGAAGGGCGTTGGTTGCTCAGCGATGTCAAAAGGGAAGAAGCGGGTTTTTGTTTACCTCGGCACTATGCCACGGAATCAGGGCAGCGGGGCGAGCCTTCGCTTTTACTCGAACATACGCGCCTATTTGGATCTCGGGTTCGAAGTCGAAGCGGTTCAAATCGCAACCGATGCGGACGGGTCAGAACCGAGTCCGGATCTGCATCCGGTGACTTGGCGACGAGTTATAGAAGCCCCGCCTGTTCCTTCTGTCCTCGGGCGCTTGATGTATCGAGCTGGCATCCCCCACCGAACAGCCGTAGAGTACTATTTCCCGAGCCATCGCGCTGTGAGGCGGGAAGTCGAGTCTTGTTGCAAGCGGGATCCCGAAGCGATCCACCATTTAGAAGGAGAATCGCACGCGAACGTCATCCCTTGGTTGCCGAAAGGCGCCCGCTCCATCTGGAGTTTCCACGATCTGCCATCAGCCGTTGCAGAAGCGACGATTAGGGTGGCTTGTGAAGTCAATCAGCGATCTATGAGCGCTCCTGAGCGACGCGACCTGCAATTCGCTCGACGAGTAGAGCGTTTGATGGCTCGACATGCGCCTCTGATCCTGTGTATCGCGGATTATGATCGAGATCGGCTGAGAAACGAGTGGGGCTGTGATAGAGCGGAGTACTTACCCATGAGCATTCCCGGTGATGGGGCTGACAGGGTTGCAAACAACTGGTTGCGGGATGGCCGGTTGCGCCTCCTGCACGTTGGACGCATAAGCCATCTGCCGAGCTACCGTTCGCTAGAGTTCCTGCTGTGCGAAATCTTTCCGAGATTGCCGGCGCACGTGCTCGCGCGAGTTTCGCTGGACATCATCGGGCGGATAGATCGCGATGAACGGGCCGGGAAGATCCTAGCACTGGCTGAAAGGTATCCGAACGTTTCTTTCTTGGGATTCGTACAAGACGTCGTCCCTTACTACAATAACAGCGATCTTCAGATCGTCGCTGCCACCGAAGCCACGGGACTGCGCACCAGGATCATCGAGTCATTCGCATACGGACTGCCGGTGTTGAGCACTTCCGTTGGCGCGCGGGGCATCGCGGGCATGAGGCCGGGTGAACACCTCTTGATTGCGGATGATGCGGCGCAGTTCGCAGAGCACATATCGATCTTGGTGCATTCGCCCGAGATCCTCGACCGTCTGTCGCGCCGCGGGCGCGATTTTTATCTGAGGAATCAGAGTAGTTCTGTGGTCGCTTCAACTTTGGCGCATTACCTTCAGCGGTATTTTGGCATCGTCGTCTAAAAGATCCTCTCCATCGTTGTGCGAAAAATGAAAGTGCTGCTTGTAAACGGGAATTGCATCATACGCGCGCTACGCGCAGGAAGCTTTTAGCTTGGAACGGATGACGAAAGCCTATTTGCGCGTTTATGAAGAAGCCCCTCATTCAAAGCTGAGAAACCTGAGGGCGATACGCGCGCGGTTCAGGCTCTCGCCGCTGAACTTTCGGTTCTATGCGGAACATCGTTGGCTCGTGGGACAGGTGTTGTATGAAAGATCGCGCGAACTAGCGGAGCAGGGTGATTTCGATTTAGCTGCTGTGGCCGCGCGGACCTCTTTACGCATCTGCCCAACGAGCTACATTAGGGTTCAAAAGTTTTCCCATCTGCTCAAGATGCTCGTCCGTTTTTCGAGGAAGAGCAAACGCTGAAAGGAGCAAGGACCGCTTTGTCGTTGCTCTTCAAAGCGGACGAGCTTTTGGGAGAAACAAAGATCTCGGTGAAATTAGCTCGCCGTAAGATGTGGGATCGGAACTTGAATCGGGGCGGCTTTAATGGTCAAACGCTGAAAGCGATCGAGGCTTTGTTCAAGCTGTTTTATCGAGCCTGACGATTGATTAAAGCGGATACAAGGCTTGCAAAGAGTGCGGTGCAGAAGGTAATATTCTGATC
>NZ_PSLQ01000037.1:0-33016 GCF_040289685.1 Pyrinomonas sp. | reverse complement strand
GGGCAAGTGGCGACGAACTGTGAATCCCACGCGCTGCGCGCCGTGGGAGTGTCAATGATTCTCTTTGGGAAAGAGTCCGCGAGTCTTCATCCAATCGATGAGTCTATCTTTCCAAGTCGCAAGAATCTGGTCCTGCGGAGCAAGCCCGACGCCATGCTGACCGCGCTCGTAGATGTGCAGTTCTGCTGGCACACCGGCTTTGCGGAGAGCTAGGTAGAAGGCGATGCTGTTTTCCGGCGGCACGACGCGATCTTCGGTTGTGTGGAAGAGGAAGGTGGGAGGCGTTTGCGGCGTCACTCGTTTTTCGTTCGAGAGGTCTTCGAGCAGCCTCGGGTCAGGAGCATCGCCGAGCAAACTGCGCCGCGAACCGACGTGGCTGAACGGCGCCGTGAAGGAGATCACGGGGTAGGCGAGGACAAGGAAGTCCGGGCGCGAACTCATACGCTCGACGGGGTCGGCAGCGTCGGCGTTGCCAGCGTCGAAGTGAGTGCCTGTGGTCGCTGCGAGGTGACCGCCAGCAGAGAATCCGAGGACGCCAATGCGGTCGGGGGAAAGACCCCACTCTCTGGCATGAAATCGAACGTAGCGAATGGCTCTTTGCGCATCTTGCAACGGGGCGGGATGACGATAGCGCGGTGCCAAACGGTACTTGAGCACGAAAGCGGCGATGCCGTACGAGTTGAGCCATTCGGCGACCTGCTTGCCTTCGTGGTCCATCGCCAAAGCAACGTAGCCGCCGCCAGGGAAGACGATGAGGCTGGTGCCGATGCTCTTTGGCGGTAGATAGATCGCAAGTGTAGGCACGTCTTTCTCCTCTTTGCCGGCAGCGGCTGGGGCGCCATCGGGCCAGAGCGCGACGACTTTCGGGGAAGGAGCTTGAGCAAGCATCTTCGAGGTGAGGCAAAGAGCAAACGCAATTGCACGCACCAAGTGGCGAGCCCTCCTCTTCATCGTTCGAGATGAGCACACAAATCCGCTCGCCCGCTCAAGCGTAGGTTGGACGGGAGCGAACCACCGGCTTTCGGTCGATCTGGTGAAAAGGTGGCGTTGTGCGTTTGCGATCAGGTTGAAGTCCGGTTGCGCTCTGCGTTGATCGGCGAAAGCGCCTTCGTCGGCGCAAAAGGCTTCCGGCATCGGCGAACATCCTGTGGACCTGAGCTAGAAAAGGCGCTTTTCGACTTTAACCCGATCTTCACGCTAAGGTCAATCCTCTCCGCCAGTTGGCTTCGATCAAGCTGAGACGCAATTGAACGCGCGATAAGGATCGAGGACGCAGATGCTCTGCGGAAGGAACTAAGATACGGCTCATTACAACAATCCGACGTTCGTCTCCGGCACGCTCTCGCTTCTGCGAAAGAGCCAAAATCAGAGCTCATCTTGGCTGACCGGGAGCGTCAGCGCGTCAGGGCATTATCAAGAATTGAAGCCGTTTCGCACACATCTTGGCTGACCGGGAGCATCAGCGCGCGACAA
Source organism: Pyrinomonas sp. (assembly GCF_040289685.1). Classification (NCBI taxonomy): domain Bacteria; kingdom Pseudomonadati; phylum Acidobacteriota; class Blastocatellia; order Blastocatellales; family Pyrinomonadaceae; genus Pyrinomonas; species Pyrinomonas sp. The sequence continues at coordinate 31,543 of NZ_PSLQ01000037.1, read as the reverse complement.
GCTTCGCGCTTGACAGCGCATAGCATCGGACGCAAAGATGAGCTGCGAGTATGGAGCGGGTAGAACTTCCTTCGTTTGCCAAGATCAACTGGACCTTGCGCGTGTTGGGACGCCGTTCTGATGGATTGCACGAGATCATCACCATCATGCAGACGGTGAGCTTGCACGACACGCTCATTTTCACGCGCGCGCGCGATGATCGGATCGAGATCGAATGTGATCGGGCGGATGTGCCCACGGACGAAGGCAACCTCATTTACAAAGCGGCGCAAGCTCTTCGCGAGCGATGTCGCGTGCGTTGCGGCGTACACGTGAGGCTCGCAAAGCGTATCCCGATAGGCGGCGGCCTTGGCGGCGGCTCTTCCAACGCGGCGATGACGCTGCTTGCGCTGGCCCGTCTATGGCAGCTCCCCGTAGGGCGCGACGATTTGCTGAAAATAGGAGCCGCGCTCGGTGCCGACGTTCCCTTCTTCTTTTTCGGTGGGACGGCACGCGGCGCGGGGACGGGAACCGAGATCGAACCTTTGAAAGAGATCGATGCGCCATGCTTGCTCATCGTCGCCCCGCCGGTTGCCGTTTCCACGGCGCGCGCCTATGCGTTGCTGAACGCGCCGCCCTTGACAAACGAAAAAGGCGAGAATATCCTTGCTGTTTCGCGCAAGATAGAGAAGCTCGAATGGCAAGCGTTCTTGCGCAATGACTTTGAGCCGACGGTTCGGCGCTCCTATCCCGAAGTGGAGAGAGCATATGTGGCGCTTCAACGAGCCGGAGCGAGCGCCACGTTCATGTCGGGAAGCGGAGCGAGCGTCGTGGGCATCTTTGACACCGAGCGAGATCGTGCGCGAGCGTCGACGAGGATCGTGCGCGAGGCGATAGGAGAGGTATTCCTTTGCTCGACGCTTGGACGAGCGGAGTACCGCCGGAGGCTGGGCGAGTGCGCCGCGCTGTTGTACGATTGAGACGATTTTCTACTGGGGTGTAGCCAAGCGGTAAGGCACCGGTCTTTGGAACCGGCATTCGGAGGTTCGAATCCTCCCGCCCCAGCCAAAATTCTAGAGCAGCGAAAGGTGGGCGAGTGATGAGGAGCAGGTGCTCTCATCACTCGACGAGTGTTTGGCAGCGTCTGAAAGCGCGAGTTAAGGGCTTCTGTCGCGGCGATCAAGGCGCTGAGTTCTGCGGAGGTTGCCGGACAAAGCGGGCAGCCTCTCGTTTCGTCGGTATGAGCACCACGGGCGGTCTCAAAGTCTTCTCCGGCAACGCCAACCGCGCGCTGGCCGAAGAGATCTGCAACTGTTTGAGTTGCGATCTCGGACAGGCGATCACAGAACGCTTCTCCGATGGGGAGTTCAATTTTCAGATCTGCGAGAACGTTCGCGGCGCCGACGTTTTCATCGTGCAACCGACTTGTCCGCCGACGGACGCGCACCTAATGGAACTGCTCGTCATGCTCGATGCCTTCAAGCGCTCTTCTGCTGAGCGCGTGACGGCGGTGATCCCATACTACGGTTACGCCCGTTCGGACAAAAAGGATCGCCCGCGCGTGCCGATCGCTGCTAAACTAGTCGCCAACCTGATCAGCAAAGCGGGCGCTGATCGCGTGCTGACGATGGATTTACATGCGGCGCAGATTCAAGGGTTTTTCGATATTCCGGTGGATCACCTCTACGCTGCGCCGGTGATGATCGGCTACTACCAAACCAATCTGTTGCCGAAGTTGACGGTAGTCGCGCCAGATACGGGCGGCGCCGAGCGCGCGCGCGCCTACGCTAAACGGCTCAATGCTGAGCTGGCGCTGTGCGATAAGCGGCGCGAGCGGGCCAATGTCGCTGAGGTGCTTCACATCGTCGGCGATGTGCGTGGGCGAAACTGCTTGATCGTTGATGACATGTGCGATACGGGCGGGAGTTTAACCAAGGTCGCGCGTGCGCTCAAAGAGGCTGGAGCCGAGCGCGTGCACGCTTGCTTTACGCATCCTGTTTTGTCCGGTTGCGCCGTCGAGCAGTTAGCCGGTTCGGATATCGAACAGGTCGTCACAACCAACACGATACCTTTGCGTCCGCAAGCGCGCGAGTTGGAGAAGATCAAAGTGTTGAGCATCGCGCCGTTGCTTGCGAAAGCGATCAAATCGATTCACGAAGAGACGAGCGTCTCTTCGCTCTTCGTTTGATGAAGGCGAGTTTCAACGCGGAAGAGAGAGTTCAAGATGGAACAGAAAGAGATCGTCGTGCGCGCAAAAAAGCGCGAGCGATTCGGCAAAAACGAGGCGCGCCGTTTACGCCGCGCTGGCTACATCCCGGTGATCGTTTATGGCAGCAACGCTGAGCCGGTCGCTGCCGCCGTGCCGCGCGGCGAGCTGGCAGCTATTCTGCGGTCAGAGACCGGACACAATACGATCTTTCAACTGGAGATCGACGGCGTCGGCACGAGCGAAGTGCTCTTTCAGGATTGGGAGTTCGATCCGGTCAGAGGAGACTTGATCCACGCCGATCTGCGCCGTTTGCTACAGGATCAGTTGATCGAGGTGACCGTGCCCGTGCACTTGGTCGGCAACCCGGTCGGCGTGCGCGAACAAGGCGGCATCCTCGAGCAGCTCGTGCGCGAAATCGAGATCCGTTGCCGTCCACGTGACATCCCTGAAGCGATCGACGTCGATGTTTCGCCTCTCGGCGTGCATGATGTATTGCACGTTTCGGACATCCCGAAAAGCGATCGTTTCGAGATCCTCGATTCGCCTGAGACGGTGATCGCTACGGTCGGCGTCGTGCGCGAAGAGGAGCTGGTAGCCGCGCCCGCCGAGGAGCAGGCCGAACCGGAAGTGATCGGCAAGGGCAAGAAAGAGGAAGAGAAGAAGGAAGAGGAGTGAGCCGCTTCCGCCCCATTCTTTCGGGGCCTTAGCGCGCGATCTTCCGGCAAAGCTTCGCGGGCTTTTACTCGTTCGCTCTTTGAAGTTTTCGCGTGTCATCGCTTTTCTTCATCGTCGGTCTCGGTAACCCAGGGCGTGAATACGAGTGGACGCGCCACAACTTGGGGTTCATGGTAGTGGACCTGTTGGCGCAGCAGACCGAGACACCAGTCAGGCGTGCGCAGTGCCGCGCTCTGACCGGACGGACGACGTTGGAAGGGCGCCGCGTTGAGTTAGTTAAACCTCAGACGTACATGAACTTGAGCGGTGAGGCGGTTGCCTGCTTAGCGCGCAAGCAACCGGAATTTGACCCGCGCCGCGATCTGCTGGTGATCTGTGATGATCTGGCCCTGCCGCTCGGCACGATACGCTTGCGCGCGCGCGGATCTGCAGGCGGCCATAATGGTTTGAAGTCCATCATCGCGGCGCTCGGCACGCAGGATTTCATGCGTCTGCGAATCGGGATCAAACCGGATCATGCGGTGACCGATGCGGCCGCTTTCGTGCTGGAGCGGTTTCCTGCGAGCGCACGCCAAAAAGTGGAAGAGGTTGTGGAGAGAAGCGCCGAAGCCGTGCGCGCCGTGTTGCGTGACGGCCTCGAACGAGCCATGGCCTACTACAATCAACAGCGCGCCGAATGAATCTCAATAGATCCTTCTTGCTTCATCCAGCGTGATGAGGCTCGAACATCCGAAAGGAGGAAGATAGCTTGGCTGACAAAAGAGTTTACGAAATACTTTTCATCGTCGATCCGAACACCAACGACGAGGACCTTGCACGTCTGAGCGAGAGTCTTCAGCAGACCATCACCGAACAAGGCGGCGTCGTCACCAAAGCCGAAAACTTGGGGCGGCGGACCCTCGCCTACGAGATCAACCATCGCACCGAAGGCACCTACATGCTTTTTGAGATCGAGGGATCGGGGCGCGAGATCGCCGAATTGGAACGCCGCATGCGTGTCAGCGATGTCGTGATGCGTTTTATGACCGTGCGCGTCGATCGTGAGCGCAAGCGGGCTGAAAAGCTGCGCGAACGGCGTGCGCGCAAGGCGGGTCGGCGCGCTGGCGTGCGACCAACCAACGCAGCGGCTGATGCTGCCGAATCGAGCGAAGGATAAGCGATCTCGATCGCGATTGCATGAGGACGCTTGAGACGTTTCCTCGCCATCGAGCGAAGCGAGTCTCGCTCGTAAGCGATTAGAAGAAGATCGAACAGCAGAGGATTGAAACATGGCAACCAATTTCGAGGATCAAACCACCGACGTCGAACAAGAAGGGGCCGACATCGCCCGTGCCGTCGCGCCAACGGGCAGAACGCCGCGGCGCATCAGAAGGCGTAAACAGTGTCGTTTCTGTTCCGAGAAGATCGATTTGATCGATTACAAAGATGTGAGGCTGCTGCAGCCGTTCATCCCAGAGCGCGGCAAGATCATGCCGCGACGTATCTCCGGCGTGTGCGCGCCGCACCAGCGCATGCTGGCGACGGCGATCAAACGGGCGCGCATCATGGCGTTGATCCCGTTCGTGGCTGACTGAAGGAGGGGATTGAAGAGAATGGCAACGACAACAGTTCTTTTGCGCGAAGACGTGGAAAACCTCGGCGTCCGCGGCGACATCGTGCGCGTCAAAGCCGGATACGCGCGCAACTATTTGTTGCCGCGCAAGCTCGCCGTCGAAGCGACGCCGAGCAACATGCGGCAGATCGAACAGGAACGAGCCGCGCTCATGCGTCGAGAAGCGCGTGAGCGCGAGATGGCGCAGGCGCGCGCCGCTGAACTACAGGCCCTGCGCTTGACCTTCGCGCGCCGCGCCGGCGAACACGGGATACTCTACGGCTCGGTCACGGCCATGGATATCGCTGAAGCCTTGCGCGAGCGCGGGATCGAAGTCGATCGGCGGCGGATCACGCTGCCCGAACCGATTAAGACGACGGGCGATTTCGCGGTAGTGGTCCGCTTGCATCGCGAAGTCAGCGTCGAACTGCCCGTGACGGTGGTGGCCGAAGGGGGCCGAAAGAGCGAGCAGACGCCACCGGAAGAAGGCAGCAGCAAAGGGCAACAGCTACCGGAAGAAGGCGAAGAGCGGCAAGAGTAGGCGTTGTCTGCACGCGCCCCGTGTAGTATAGTGGCGCGGCTGCGAGAGAAGCTCTCCGAAGAAGGCTTTCCTTGCAGCCGCTTTTGCTTCTCGGCTTCGCTCGATGCGCGCGAGCGAAAATCGCGTCGGTTCTTCAGGGCTTCTCGATGCCGAACCACGTCGCTGAGCGCGATCAGTATTTGGAGCGGCCGCTGCCGCACAGCGCCGAAGCGGAACGAGCCGTTCTCGGCGCCATCTTGCTCGACAACGGCCACATCAATCAGGCGATCGAATTGCTCCGCCCGGATGATTTCTACGTGCAGGCTCACCGGCGCATCTTTCAAGCGATGATCGCGCTCAACGAACGCGGCTCCGAGATCAACCCGATTCTGCTCGCCGACGAGCTCCGCCGCGAAGGGGTCTTCGAACAGCTCGGCGGCATGAGCTTCCTCACCGATCTGACCTACGGCCTGCCGCACTTCACCAACATCGCGCACTATTCGGAGATCATCCGCGATAAATCCTTGCTTCGACGCTTGGTCAAAGCGGCCAACAAGATCATGAGCGAAGCGCTCGAAGAGGAGGAGGATGCGCACGTCATCCTCGATCACGCCGAACAAGAGATCTTCGCGCTCGCCGACGAACGCACGCGTCAAGGCTTCAAACACATCAAGCCGGTTGCCGAGCAATTGCTTGAAAAAGTTCAGGAGATGTCCGGTCGCCAGATCATGTTGACCGGATTGTCGACCGGATTCACAGACTTCGATGCGATGACCTCCGGGTTGCAGCCAGCGGATTTGATCATCATCGCGGCGCGCCCGGCGATGGGCAAGACTTCGCTCTGCTTGACGCTGGCCCAAAACGCCGCGTTGCAATCGGATGCGGTGGTCGGCATCTTCTCGCTCGAAATGTCAACGGAAGCGCTCGTCATGCGCATGCTCTGCTCGGAAGCGCGCGTCGATTCGCACCGCTTCCGCAACGGGTTCTTGACGCGCGACGAGTGGGCGCGCTTGGCCGGTGCGCTCGGCAAATTGTCGGAAGCGCGCATCTTCATCGACGATACGCCGGGCATCTCCGTGCTGGAGATGCGCGCCAAGGCGCGGCGTCTCGCCGCTGAGCAGAAGAAGCTCGATCTGGTGATCGTCGATTACCTGCAGTTGATGAGCGCTAGCGGGCGGCGCGTCGAATCGCGTCAGCAAGAGGTGGCCCAGATTTCACGCGAGTTGAAGGCGCTAGCCAAAGAGTTGAACGTTCCGTTGATTGCTCTTTCGCAACTTTCGCGCGCCCCCGAATCGCGCACCGATCATCGTCCGCAGCTCGCCGACCTGCGCGAGAGCGGAAGCATCGAACAGGATGCCGACCTAGTCGCTTTCATCTACCGCGAAGAGCAGTACAACCGCACAGAAGAGAACGCCGGCATTGCCGAATTGATCATCGCCAAGCAACGCAACGGCCCGACGGGCACGATCAAGCTCGCTTTCCTCAAAGAGTTCACGCGCTTCGAGAACATGTGGCGCGAATGATAACATGGCCCGTCACCCGGCGAGCGGAGGTTGCGGGATAGGCGATGACGTCTGCCCTCGAAAAATCATCCATGCGTCCGACATGGGCCGAAATAGACCTTGAGGCGCTCGCATGGAACTTCAGCTTGGTGCGAGCGCGCGTCGCTCCGCAGGTCAAAATCCTCGCCGCAGTCAAAGCGGACGCTTATGGTCACGGCGCAGTGGCTTGCGCGCGTCGGTTGCAGCGCGAAGGCGCTGATTGGTTCGGCGTGGCGACGGTGGAAGAGGGGTTGGAATTGAGGCGCGCCGACGTCTCCAAGCCCATCCTTTGTTTCGGTGGTTTCTGGTTCGGGCAAGAAGCTGCCTGTTTGCAACACGAAATCACACCCGTCATCCATCGTCTCGACATGGCCGCTGCGTTGAATCAAGAGGCACGCGCGCGTTCAACCGCGGTTGCGGTGCACGTTGAGATCGATACCGGCATGGGCCGGCTCGGCATCCGCTACGACCAAGCGGCTGAGTTCGCTTCCGCCCTGCGCCAGTTCGAGCGCGTGCACGTCCGCGGCTTGATGACTCATTTCGCGGCTGCCGATCTGCGCACGCGCGATGACTTCACGCGCGCGCAGATCGCGCGTTTCCGCGAGGCGGTGGATGCTTTTCGCGCCTGCGGCCACCAGATTGAACTCGAACACATGGCCAATTCAGCCGCGACGTTCGCTCATCCAGATTCTCACGGGCAGATGGTGCGGCCCGGCGGAGCGCTTTACGGGATGTGGCGTGACGTGCTGCCGCGCGACATCGCAGCGCCGCTTCGCCCGGTGATGAACTTTCGCACGCGCGTCATGCTCATCAAAGAGGTTCGTGCCGGTGAAACCTTGGGGTACGGTTGCACCTTCACGGCGCCGCGCGCGATGCGCATCGCCGTGCTGCCCGTAGGCTATCACGACGGTTATGCGCGCGCGCTTTCGAACTGCGGGCGCGTGATCGTCAAGCGTCGTTTCGCGCGCGTCGTCGGGCGTGTTTCCATGGACCTGACGCTGATCGACGTGACGGAAATCTCCAACCTTCGCATCGGCGACATCGCGACGCTTTGGGGAGAACAGGACGGAAAAACGCTGCCGGTGGAAGAGGTCGCACGCGAGATTGGAACGATCTCCTACGAGATGACTTGCGGCGTAAGCCGCCGCGTCCCACGCCTCTACCTGCCAGAAGAAGGGCGCTGACTTGCGAGATCTCGTTGCCTAGCGTCGCGTAAGTCTTGGCGCTCACCGTCTCTTTTGCAAAACGCACCTTGACCGTCTTAGGGGAAGAGAATTAAGGTCAGCTTTGACACGATCAACAACGGACGCACGCTCACGTGGTTGGTCGATACGACCGGTTATGCCTCGATCCAAGTCTCTTTCGCTACGCAGCGGACGAGCACTGGGTTCAATAACAACGTTTTTCAGTACACGCTCGATGGCGGAGTGAACTGGGTGACCTTCTCTTCCTACACGCCTCCCACATCGTTTGCGCTGCAGAGCTTCAATCTGAGCGCCATCGTCGGTTTGAACAACAATCCGCAGGCGGGCTTCCGCATCATCTTCAACGGCGCGACGAGCGACAGCGGCAACAACCGTCTGGATAACCTCGTCGTCGAAGGCGTGCCGCAACAGACGGCAGCGATCCCAGAGCCGAGCGCGCTCCTCTTGCTTGGCTCCGGGCTGATCGGATTCGGATTGCGACGTAGATCACTGCGACGACCGACAGAGACTTAAATGGAAGTTCGCAGGAGGCGTTCTCCAACAAGCGCTGCCGATAGCGCGTTGAGGTCGCTGAAGAAGCGCGCTTGTAAGCGCTTTCCTCAGCGGCGCCACAACAAGGAGCCGTCGCATCAGGGTCGCACTTGGAGCTGCGAGAAAGCTTCGCTACGGCTTCACGCGATCTCCGATCTCGAGCGAAAAAATAACAAGGGCGCTCCATGGAGCGCCCTTGTCAGACCTCTTTCTCGACCGGACTTAAACGTGCATGATCTCTTGCTCTTTGTGTTTGGCTAGCTCGTCGATCTTGGCGATGTATGTGTTGGTCAGCTTTTGCACCTCTTCGAGACCGCTGCGTTCCTCGTCTTCGGAGATGCGTTTCTCTTTGAAGAGTTTTTTCAGTCGCTCGTTGGCGTCGCGGCGAATATTGCGCACCGCCGTGCGGTGGTCTTCGGCGATTTCGTGGACCTGTTTGGCTAGCTGTTTGCGCCGCTCTTCGGTGAGCGGTGGCACGGGGACGCGAATGATTTTGCCGTCGTTGGTCGGGTTCAAACCGAGGTCGGCGTTGCGAATCGCCTTTTCGACGGCGGTCAGCTGCGATTGATCCCACGGCTGGACGGTGATGAGCTGCGGTTCGGCGACGTGAATCGAAGCCATCTGATTGAGCGGGGTCGGCACTCCGTAGTATTCGACGATCACCGAATCGAGCAAGCTGACAGTTGCGCGCCCGGTGCGGATGGTCGCCAGTTTGCGCCGCAGATCTTCGATAGTTGATTCCATGCGCGGTTTGGTCTCTTTGATCACGTTCTTGATAGCTTCTTCCATGGCGCTTACTCCCTCGTGCGAGCGGGATGATCCTGTCCGGCATCTTGCGCGGCGAGCGGGCGCTCGGCGCAGACTTGGGTGCCGACGCCGGGTTCGCCCATGACGACGCGCACGATGTTGCCCGGTGTCTTCATATTGAAGACGATGATGGGAAGAGCGTTGTCCATGCAGAGCGAGATGGCCGAAGCGTCCATGATCTTCAACTGCTGCTCAAGCACCTCTTGGTAAGTGATGCAGTCGTAGAGTTCGGCTGAAGCGTTTGTGGCCGGATCGGCCGAATAGACGCCTTCGACTTTGGTCGCTTTCAAGATCACGTCGGCTTTGATCTCCAACGCGCGCAGCGCCGCTGCCGAGTCGGTCGTAAAGTAAGGGTTGCCCGTGCCAGCCGCGAAGATCACGACGCGCTTTTTCTCCAAGTGCCTGATGGCGCGGCGACGGATGAACGGTTCGGCGACTTGCGGGATGTCAATAGCCGACATGACGCGCGTGTAAACGCCGAGCTTCTCGAGCGCATCCTGCAACACGACAGCGTTCATCACTGTTGCGAGCATGCCGATGTAATCGGCGGCGGCGCGGTCCATATCCTGCGCGCTGGCCGAAACGCCGCGGAAGATGTTGCCTCCGCCGACCACGATCGCCACCTCGACGCCGGCATCGTGAACGGCTTTGATCTCTTCGGCGACGCTGCGCGCCACTTTGACATCGACGCCATACCCTTGCTCGCCCATGAGAGCTTCGCCCGACAGCTTCAGCAGGATGCGTCGGAAAGCGGGGCGAGAACTGGGCTGTTGAACCGAACTCATCTTCACTCTTTGTCGCCGAGCAGGGCGGCCACTTCGGCGCCGAAGTCGGTGGCCCGTTTTTCCAGACCTTCGCCCATCTTGTAGCGCGTGAACCGGCGCACGGCGATGCGCTCGCCGATGGTGGCGATCTTCTCGTCGAGCAATTCTTTGACGGTTTTCGCTGGGTCTTTGACAAAGGGCTGATCCAGCAGCACGGTCTCCTCGTAGAATTTGGCTAACCGCCCTTCGACGATCTTGTCGATCACTTGGACCGGCTTGTTGGCGTTCTTCGGATCGCTCAACGCTTGTTCGCGCGCGATCTCGCGCTCCTTTTCCAGCACCTCTGTCGGCACATCCTCGCGCGAAACGTAGCGTGGCTCCGCCGCGGCGATGTGCATAGCGATGTCTTTGACGAGCTGTTGGAACTCTTCGGTGCGCGCGACGAAATCCGATTCGCAGTTGACTTCAACGAGCACACCCACTTTGCCGCCCATGTGAATGTACGAGCCGACGGCGCCCTCAGCGGCGATGCGCCCCTCTTTCCTTTTGGCTGAGGCTAACCCGCGTTTGCGTAAGATTTCGATCGCCAGTTCTTCATTGCCGCCGGCTTCCACCAGAGCGTTTTTGCACTCCATCATGCCGGCCCCTGTTTTTTCGCGCAGCGCTTTGACGGCGCTCGCTGTGATCTCGGCCATGATCGCTTTTCTCCTCGGTGAAATAAGTCAATGTGATCAGCAGTCCGACGAGAAACGAGCGCAGCCACACTGCGATGCGCAAAAGACTGGGCTGCGCTCCGCTTCGGATGCGAATTCGTCTTCGGTCGGGCGCTACCGTGCGACGGTGATCGATTCGGCCCCGGCATCTTCTGCGACGCCCGTTTCCGCAGAGTTTTGCGCCTCGGTCGATGCCTCTTCTGCGGCACCTTCGGCGGCCGCCTCTTCGCTCTCTTTGGCCAGCATTTGACGCCCTTCGATGATCGCGTCGGCGATGCGCGAAGCGAACAAGCGCACGGCGCGTAGCGCGTCATCGTTGCCCGGGATGACGTAATCTATGCCTTCGGGCGAGCAGTTGGTATCGACCACCGCGATCACCGGAATGCCCAAGCGGTTCGCTTCGCGGACGGCGATCTCCTCTTTGCGCACGTCGATGACGAAAAGCGCATCGGGCAGTTTGGTCATCCCCTTGATGCCGGCCAACGTCTGTTCGAGCTTTTCGCGTTCGCGGTCGAGACGGATGCGCTCCTTTTTGGTGAGCTTTTCGTAGCGTCCATCCGTCTGCATCTGTTCGAGGTCTTTCAGCCTCTTGATCGATTTCTGAATGGTCTGAAAATTGGTCAGCAAGCCGCCGAGCCATCGCTGATTGACGTAGAACTGGCCGGCGCGGGTCGCCTCTTCGCGGATCGCGTCCTGCGCTTGGCGTTTGGTCCCGACGAACAGAATGGTCCGGCTCGGATCTTCGGACATCAACTTGGTGACGAATTGAATCGCTTCGCGGAAAAGGCGCTGCGTCTTTTGCAGATCGATGATGGAGATGCCGTTGCGTTCGCCGAAGATGTACTCCTTCATCTTCGGGTTCCAGCGTTTAACCTGGTGGCCGAAGTGGACTCCGGCCTCCAGCAGCTCTTTCATCGTGACGGTAACCAAACGAACCTCCTTCGTTGATTGGTTTTTGTACTCGCCGCATTCGACCGACTGGCAACCAATCCGAACGCGGCAATGGATTGAACGACCAAGCAAAGAGCGATGAACTCGTTTCGTTCATCGCTCTTGCCTGGAGAAATCTCATCGCTTGGAGAACTGGAAGCGTTTACGCGCCCCCTTCTGCCCGTATTTCTTTCGCTCCTTGATGCGCGGGTCGCGTCGCACGAGTCCGGCTTGTTTCAACGTCGGGCGCAGGTCGGCGTTGAACTCCAGCAGCGCCCGCGTGATGCCGTGTCGCACAGCCCCGGCTTGTCCCGATAGCCCGCCGCCCGCGACGTTGGCGTAGATGTCGAACTTCCCGACGGTTTCAGTTAACAGCAGCGGTTGCCGGACCGTAGTACGCAGAGTCTCGGTCGGAAAGTACTCCTCGAGACTGCGGCGATTGACGATGATCTTGCCAGTGCCAGGGCGCAGGTAAACGCGCGCCGTTGATGTCTTTCTTCGTCCTGTTCCGTAATATTGGATCTCAGTCACGATCTTCTCTCACCTAAAGAATCTTCGGTCACTCTACTCGGAAATCTTTCGCCTTGAAGGCGCAAGCTTTAGGGTACACGGCTTAAGTCGAGCGGTTCCGGACGTTGCGCTGCGTGCGGATGCTCGGCCTCGGCGTAGACCTTCAGTTTGCGCGCCATTGTGCGCCCGAGCTTGGTTTTCGGCAACATGCCTTGAACAGCCCACTCGATGACTCGCTCTGGGTGCTTCGCGAACATCTCTTGCACGTTGATTTCGCGCAGTCCGCCGGGCCAGAGCGTATGATACCGATAGACCTTTTGAGTCGCTTTGCCGCCTTTGAAGATGGCGTGCCGCGCGTTGATGACGATGACGTGATCGCCCATGTCGAGGAACGGCGTCCACTCAGGCTTGTTCTTGCCCATCAAGATGCGTGCAACGCGCGTAGCGAGGCGCCCGACGGGCTGTCCTGTCGCATCGATCACGTACCACCGGCGCTTTTCTGCCAATCCTAATCCGCTTGGAAAATGTGTTGACATAAGATCAATCTCTCGGGAAGAGGCGTCTAAAACGCGAACTGGTAGGATAACCAAGCCGCAAAAGGGATGTCAAGCCGCGATCCTCAAAAGCCTGAGCATGGCAGTTGCAACCGCGCCTGTTGGGCGAAACCCTTTCGGACGGCGCAGGCTTGATGAACTCAAGGCGGTGCCCTAGGATGAGCCATGAGACTACTTCTAATTTGAGCCAGAACGCTTGCGGTCAACGAGCAGTTCGCTCCATGCGAACGATTAGTAGCTTTTGTTGAACCAGAACGCCCAGATAAAAGGCGCGGATGGATGAGCACGGTTCGCATTGACCCACCCGACGGAACGTTCCTTGGATAGAAGCCAGAAAGCGATCGCGACCTTGGCAAACGCCTTTCCGATCTGCTGCTTGGGACGAGGCTAGTAAGGGCAGCAGGAGCAGCACGTAAGCCTTTCTACTGCAAGCAGCAGGAGCAGCGCGTAAACTCCTCTGCTGCGAAAAAGAGCTGACGGGCGGTTGCCGTGTTGACAAAGGGCGCGCGCTTTCGTAGTTTGCCGATTCGCTCTCCTCGCATTATCCTATAGCCTGCGGGTTGCGAAAGAGAATTTTTTCATCGTTTAGGTGATGTTCAATCTCATTCAATCTTCGCGTGCACGCCTCCTTTTTATTTGCGTCTTTTCGTTTTGTTTGCTCAGCGCGAGTGGTTGCGGCAACTTGCCCGGCGTCAAGCGGCGAGTGCCGGTTGCGCCGCTTCTGACGCCGCTCATCGAGGGCGAAACGGAACTGTTGATCGCTGAAGTGAACAAGCTAGCGGCGGTTCAGTCTTTGCGCGGCAAGATCGACATCCAGTTCCTCGATACTTCGTTTGCCGAATGCGGCGTCGCCGAAAAGTACCGCACCGCCGACGGCACGGTCATACTGGAAAGACCGGGCAAAATCTACTTGGCGATTCAAGCGCCGTTTATCGGGACAAGCGTCGCCGAGATGACCAGCGACGGCGAACGATTTCGCGTCGCCGTGCTGCAGGGCGATGAGCGCTACCGCCGCTTCGTCAAGGGGACGAACGCCGCTGAATACGAACGGCTGAAAATCAATGGCATGCCGCAAAACTGTGCGGAGAACGGCAAGCGCGACGATGAGATGAACGTCAAGCGGACGGTGAGCGCGCTGTCGGGACTGCGCCCGCAGCATTTCACTGATGCTTTGCTGATCCGGCCCATCCAACCGGGCACGAGCCTGCTTTACGCGCGCAGCGAAGCCTTCGAGGATGAACCCGATCCGCGCCCCGGAGCCAAAAAGAATGCCCGCGTCGTGCGCGGCTACTACATCCTCGACGAACTCGAATCACAAGAAGCCGGACGCGCGCGCGTCGTGCGTCGGTTCTGGTTTGATCGTTACGGCGCATTGCGCCTGGCGCGTATGCAAACGTTCGATGGGCGCGGGCAGATCGTCACCGACGTCCGTTATCGTGACCCCAAGCCCTTCGGCGAACAAGGGCGATACGTGCTTCCGTCGCGCATTCAACTGACGCGCCCGCAGGATCGGTATTCGATCGAGGTCGTCTATCAAGCGCCCGAAGCGGTGGTGCTCGATCGGCAGTACGACCCGATGCTCTTCGTCTTGCAGAACAAGTGGCAGTTGCCGGAAGTCGATCTCGATGCCCGCGATCAGAGCGCGCCAGCGGTCAAACGCTGACGGCCTTGAAGACCTCGCGACGACTTGTGATTTGCTCTCGTTTGAGGGTATGTTTAACTGTGCCCTGCGTGCACCGTCGGAGAGCCGGTTTCGCTAGAAGACGCGATGTCGAACACGAGCCTAGTTGTCGCCAACATCAAACAGCGTCCGGTCCGCACGCTGATCTCTATGGTCGGCGTAGCGCTCGGCGTCAGCCTCGTCCTGCTCTTTACGGGGCTCTCGCGCGGGATGTCGAACGATCTCGAACGCCGCTCGTCGAACATCCGCGCTGAATTGATCTTCACGCGCCCCGGCTCAATGCAGTTGACCAGTTCGACGGCCAATCTGAGTACGAAGTACGTCGAAGCGCTCAAAAGCGTGCCCGGCGTCGAGCAAGCGCTTCCCGTGATCCGATACATTTATCAAGACGGGCGCGGCTTTGGTTTCGAGCAGGGCGAAGGGGTCGATTGGCGAGATTACGCGACGTTGAACGGCATGGAGTTGGTCGCCGGACGCGCGCCGACGGCCAACGATGAAGTGGTCATCGACGAGGTCAAAGCGCGCGAGCGCCGGTTGCAAGTGGGCGGCACGATCCAGCTTTTCGGCAACAGGCCGTACCGCGTGGTCGGCATCTATCGGCCAGAATCGGGCGCGCGCGTCAAGCTGTCGCTCGCCGCCATGCAGGAAGTGCTCGAATCGCCCGGTAAGTGCACGTACATCCTGATCAAGTGTCGTCAAGGCGAGGACCCGCTGGCCGTCGCCCGGCGCATTGACGAGGCTTTGCCCGGCAATAAGATTCAGCTCACGCGCGAAGTCTTCACGAACATCGAGCGAAGCATCCCGTTGTTACCCATCTTCTTGCGCGTGCTGGTCGGTTTGGGCGCAGTGGTGAGCGCGCTCGTCGTCATGCTCGCTATGTACACGACGATCACGGAACGAACGCGCGAGATCGGCATCCTAAAATCGCTTGGCGCGTCACGCGCCTTCATCATCGGCGAGATCGAAAAGGAAGCTTTGTTGATCGGTGCGGTCGGCTCGGCGCTCGGACTGGCGACGGCGTTGGTGGTCGGCAACATGGTGAGCAAAATCTACGGACTGTTCTTTGAATTCAGCCCGGGATGGATCGCGACGGCCCTTTTGATCGGCATCGTCGGCGGAGCGGTGGGGGCCTTGTACCCAGCAGTGCGCGCCGCCAAGCTCGATCCAGTCGATGCGCTCGCTTACGAATGACCCATAGCTGAACACTCTAGATGAAGACGATTCTGAAGGCGGAAAATTTGGAGAAGGTCTACCGCGTCGGCAAGGTCGACGTGCACGCGCTGCGCGGCGTTTCGTTCGAGGTCGAAGAGGGCGATTTCGTCGCCGTCATGGGACCATCCGGGTGCGGCAAATCGACGCTGCTTCACTTGCTCGGCGGTCTGCTGACGCCGACGCGCGGACGCATCATCATCGACGGCGAAGACCTGACGGCAGCTTCCGATGCCCGACGAACCGAGATTCGACGGCGCAAGATCGGATTCGTCTTCCAGCGCTTCAACCTCTTCCCGACGCTGACGGCTGAAGGGAACCTACGCTTGGCCGAACGCATTCACGCGCGCAACGGCACCGACGATCCCGAACGGCGCCGCGAAATCCTACGGCTACTGCGCCTCGAAGACAAGATGCACCACAAGCCAGCGGAGCTCTCCGGCGGTGAGCAGCAGCGCGTCGCTCTAGCGCGTGCCGTCATCACGCGCCCAGCCATCGTGCTCGCTGATGAGCCGACTGGCAACCTCGACTCGGAGAATTCGGCCATCGTGCTCAATATGTTCCAGGAGTTGAATTACCGTTTCAACCAGACCATCATCATGATCACGCATAACCCAGAGGCCGCCGCGATGTGCCGCCGCATCATTCACATGCGCGATGGTCGAATCGTTGAACCGGTGGAGAGTTTGAAGGTCTAAAGCGGCGATGAAGACCCTGTGGGAGACGATCAAAAGGATTTTCTTCTGGTCCTACGGGCGGACGACTTGGCAGTACGACCTATTGTGTTTGTTGATCCTCGCCTTCGTCTTTCTCACGCCCAAAAGCTGGTTCGAACGCGGCGAACCGGGGTTACAACGCAAGCATCGAACCGACACGGCGCGCATCATCGTGCTCACGGATGGGGCGGAGCCGAATGGGCGCGAACTGGAGCGACGGTTACGGCTTGTCACTGGGCGCCCCGATCTCGCAGTGGTGGCGGTCGCTCCGGCACGCGATTCGCTAGGGAGAACGGTGGCCTACGAGGTTGACATACGTTGACCGCAGGCTATAATCGCTCGTTTCGCTTCGGGCGAAAAATCGCATCAAGGGAGGTTGGAGTGATAGGGGTTATGAGACGCTCGGTTTGGTCGCTGGTGGCGCTTTCGCTGGCAGCGTCGTTCTTCTCCCCTGTGCTCGCCCACGGGCAGAGTGCTGGGTTGGTCAGCGCCATTCTCAATCGCATGGAGCGCAACCGGCAGAGCCTACGTTCGTTGCGCGCGGCGATCAGCATGGAGCGCTACAACTCGCAAATTCGCGACGTAGACCGCTACACGGGAACAGTCCTCTATCTGCCCGGTTCCGGACGCAACGCGCGCGTGCGCGTTGATTGGCGAAGCCCGCAGAACGAGATCCTCGTCGTCAACGATGGCAAGTACACGCTCTTTCGCCCGCGCCTGAACATGGCCTACGTCGGCAACGCCAGGTCGAGCCGAAGCAAAGTCTCCGACGTGCTCGGCTTCGGTTTCAACGTCTCGCGGCGCGAGATCGAAAGCCGTTTTCAAACCCCTGAATACTTGGGCGAAGAGACACTTTGGGGCGGCGTGCGAACCACACACCTGAAACTCGTTCCAAAAGGACGAGCTAGTTTCAAGCATGCCGAGATTTGGGTGGATGAATCGGGCATGCCCGTTCAGGTCAAGGTCGTCGAGAAGAACGACGATGCGACCACCGTGCGCCTGACCAACCTTCAGCGCAACGTTTCCATTTCGCCCGACGAGTTTCGCTTGCAGTTGGGATCCGACGTGAAGAAGGTTCAAAGTTGACGCGCCCGTGGCGCAGATCGAACTATAACTGATGAGGGGTTCCGAAAGAGCGACTTCGGAACCCCTCATCATATCGGTCGTCAGCGGCGCGCCGCTTGCTTCTTGCAGACGCGATCTTTTATGTTTTGGGCGGTCAAGCGATCGCTTGCATCCACAGATGAGGAAGACGACGTTTCTCAAGCTCAAAGTTCGTGAGGGGCTTTTTCTCGCCCGCGCCTTGCTCTCAACGCGCCATCCTGTGTTGGCGCACATCATCCCAATGCGCCGCTGCAACCTCGCTTGCGCTTACTGCAATGAGTTCGATCACGTTTCGCAACCTGTGCCGTTGGAGGTTATGCGGCGACGGCTTGATAAGCTGGCCGATCTCGGCACCTCGATCGTCACCATCTCGGGCGGTGAGCCGATGATGCACCCCGAAATCTACGAGATCATCGCTCATATACGGCGCCGCCACATGATCGCCGGGTTGATCTCCAACGGTTTCTACATGACGCCCGAACGGATCAAAAAGCTCAACCAAGCCGGCTTGCAGTACCTGCAGATCAGCATCGACAACGTCGAGCCGGACGAAGTCTCGAAAAAAAGCCTGCGCCTTCTTGATAAACGCTTGCAAAACCTTGCCGCGCTCGCCGATTTTCACGTCAACATCAACTCTGTGGTCGGCGGCGGCATACGCAACCCGGAAGACGCGCTGGTGATCGCCCGCCGCGCCATCGAACTCGGTTTTACGAGCACCATCGGCATCATCCACGATGGGTCCGGTTGCCTCAAGCCGCTCAACGAGCGCGAACGGCGCGTCTATGACGAGGTCAAAAGGCTGAACAAGGCCGAATACGCGCGGCTCGGTTGGTTTCAAGAGAACCTTGCGGCGGGGCGTCCCAATCAGTGGCGTTGTCGAGCTGGCGCACGCTACCTGTACATCTGCGAGGATGGGCTGGTTCATTACTGCTCGCAGCAACGCGGCGTGCCAGGCGTCCCGCTCGAACAGTACACGAAAGAGGACTTGCGGCGCGAATACCACACGGAGAAATGGTGCGCGCCCTACTGCACCGTCTCCTGCGTTCATAAGGTGGCGCTGCTCGACAACTGGCGCGACCCACAACGCGGCTGGAAGGAAGAACGCTCCGCCGTCGGTGCCGACCAGCGCGCAGCGCACGCTGAATGACCTGCTTCGACTCGCGTTGCTGCGCGTCCCAACGCCTATGCAAATGGTCGCCTTTTCGCGCGAAACCGACAGGCCTTTTTGGCCTTTGGGACGCGGGCGAACCTTGGCGAAGAAGAAGAGGGCGAGAAAAATTGAGGATTCGCCCTCGCTTTTTTCCGCGCGAGGCCGGCGAATCTTGACAAAAAAGTAAGGTTTAGCCTAGAATCCATTTGTCCGCGCGAAAGGTTCCCAAAAGCGATGAAGGTTTCGGCTCAAGAGGAGTACGGGCTGCGATGCCTTCTGCAACTGGCGCGACTCGTGCCCGGTCAATACTTGACGCTCGCGCAAATCGCCGAGCGCGAAGGGATTACGGTGGCGCACGCGGGCAAGCTCCTCTGGATTTTGAACAAGGCCGGTTTGGTCCGCTCGATTCGTGGAACCAAGGGCGGATACATGTTGGCGCGCCCGGCTGCGGAGATACGTCTGAGCGAGATCATTAAAGTTTTGGACAAAGACGGGCTTGAGAATCATTGTCGCAGCTACACGGGCACGCTCGATGCTTGCATTCATACGGGCGATTGCGGCATTCGGCCCGTGATCATCAGTCTGCATGAGATCGTCGAGCGAGCGCTTTCAGAAATCACGCTGGCGCAGCTCGTCGGGCCCGAAAAAAGCGTCGGCGCGGCGCTCCACCGGATTCAAGGGCGCGCGCGCACAGAAGAACAACGAAGCGCGTGAGCTTTCGCGCGCCGGTGCACGTGAGATTTGGAACAAACCGAGGTCGAAGGAAAGGATCATGAGCTCGAACATCGAACTGCTTGCCAATCGCGAGTACAAGTACGGCTTTGTCACCGAGATCGAGTACGAAGAGTTTCCACGCGGCTTGAACGAAGAGATCATTCGCATGATCTCCGAGCGGAAGGGTGAACCGGACTGGATGCTCGAATTCCGCTTGAAGGCATATCGCCACTGGGTGACCATGCGCGAGCCGCGCCATTGGCCCAACATCACCTATCCTGAGATAGATTTTCAGAGCATCGTCTATTACAGCGCGCCCAAGCAGCGACCCAAGAAGAAGAGCCTCGATGAGGTTGATCCGGAGCTTTTGCGCACGTTCGAGAAGCTCGGCATCCCGCTTCACGAGCAGAAGATGTTGGCTGGCGTCGCTGTCGATGCCGTCTTCGATTCGGTTTCGGTGGCGACGACCTATAAGGAGAAGCTGAGGAAGATGGGCATCATCTTCTGTTCGATGTCGGAAGCGATCCGCGAGCATCCCGACCTCGTGCGCAAGTATTTGGGATCGGTCGTGCCGCCGAACGACAACTTCTATGCGGCCTTGAACAGCGCGGTCTTCTCCGACGGGTCCTTCTGCTACATCCCGAAGGGCGTGCGCTGTCCGATGGAGCTTTCGACCTACTTCCGCATCAACAACGCCGAATCGGGCCAGTTCGAACGCACGCTCATCGTCGCCGAAGAGGGCGCGTACGTCTCGTATCTTGAGGGGTGTTTGCCGGCTGGAGAGCAGGTCTTGACGGCTCGCGGGTGGGCCAACATCGAGAGCATCAAGCCGGGCGACATGGTCTACGATCATGAGGGTAAGTTGCGTCGGGTGCGCGCGGCGATGACGCGCCATCACAAGGGCGAGATGATCACGATTCGGCCCGCTTCGCGCTACAACGAATTCCGTCTCACGCCGGAGCATCCAGTTTTGGCGATCAAGCGAGAAGAGGTCAAGACGGCGCGCGCGCCGCAGCAGAGCTGGTTGCCCGAAGCCGATGCGCGCAAGCTGATGGGGGCAGAGCCGCGTTGGATTCCGGCGGGTGAACTCGAAGAGGGAGATTTCGTGCTTGTTCCGAAGCTCGCGCGACCTGATTCATCCGCTTTCACCGACGAAGAGCTGGAGCTGCTTGGGTACTATTTGGCCGAAGGGAGTACCAACTACAATCAGGCCAACAAGCAGCACGCGAATCAGTTCTCGTTCGGCCTACACGAAAAGTCGCTGGTCGAGCGCGTGCGCACGCTGGTCGAGCGTGTCGCTGGAAGACGCGCCTACGTCGTCGAACAGCCCGACCGCGACGGGGCGAGCGTCGTCTTTTATTCGCAAGAGATGGCCGATTGGTTCGCGCGTCACTGCGGCCAGGGGACCTGTGCAAAGAGCTTGAGCGAAGAGTTGATGGCCCTTTCGCCGCGCCAGACGAAGATCCTGCTCGACGCTTATCTGGCGGGTGACGGCAACGCGCACGATCGTGGCGATGCGCGCACGGTTCGTTTCTGCACCGGGTCGGAAACGCTCGCGCGGCAGTTGCAGATGCTCCTCAATAAACTCGATATGCACGCGTGGATTCAGGTGCATCCGGGCGCAGAGACGAAGTCCGCGAACCGGAGCGAGCGCATGACCAACCACCAGCCGCTTTACCAAGTCGGTTACGCTGCGGAGAAGAAGCTGAACTCAGTGCACGAGACCGAGACCTACTTCATCGTTCCGATCCGCGAGATCGTGCGCGAGCCGTACGATGATCTTGTCTTCAACATCGACGTTGACGAAACGCACAGCTATCTCGTGCGCGGCATCGCCGTGCACAATTGCACGGCACCGATGTATGACCGCAATCAGCTTCACGCGGCGGTCGTCGAGCTCGTCGCGTTGGACGATGCCGAAATCAAGTACTCGACCGTGCAGAACTGGTACGCTGGCGATGAAGAGGGGCGCGGCGGTATCTATAACTTCGTGACCAAGCGCGGCAAGTGCTTGGGGCGCAATTCGAAGATCTCGTGGACGCAGGTCGAAACTGGTTCCGCCATCACGTGGAAGTATCCGTCCGTCATCCTAATGGGCGATAACTCCATCGGCGAGTTCTACTCGGTCGCGTTGACCAACCATCGTCAACAGGCCGATACCGGCACGAAGATGATCCACATCGGGCGAAACACGCGCTCGACCATCGTCTCGAAGGGCATCGCCGCTGGCAAGTCCTCGAACAGCTACCGCGGGCTCGTCAAAATCTTGCCCAAGGCGGAGAACGCGCGCAACTTCACGCAGTGCGACTCGATGCTCATCGGTTCCGAGTGCAGCGCGAACACCTTCCCATACATCGAAGTGATGAACAACAGTTCGCGCGCCGAGCACGAAGCGACCACCTCGCGCATCTCCGAGGAGCAGCTCTTCTACTTGCAGCAGCGAGGGCTATCGCAAGAGGATGCCGTCAGTCTGATCATCAACGGTTTTTGCAAAGAGGTCTTCCGCGAGCTGCCGATGGAGTTCGCCGTCGAAGCGCAGCGGCTACTTGGCATCAAGCTCGAAGGCAGCGTCGGTTGATCGAAGGCGCCGGGTCAACTGAGGAATTCGCCGCCCGCGTGCCGCGTTGCGGATGAGGATTCAATTCGATTCGAAGGAGCGATAAAGCCGTGTTGGAGATCCGGAATTTACATGCCACGATCGACGATCAAGAGATCTTGCGTGGCATCGATTTGCAGGTGAACGCTGGCGAAGTGCACGCCATCATGGGGCCGAACGGTTCTGGAAAATCGACGCTCGCCAAAGTGCTCGCGGGCCATCCGGCCTACGAAGTGACTGAAGGCGAGGTCATCTACGAGGGGAAGAACCTGCTCGAAATGGACCCGGATGAGCGTGCGCGCGAGGGCATCTTCATGGCCTTCCAGTATCCGGTCGAGGTGCCGGGCGTGTCGAACGCGCAACTGCTTCGCCTCGCTTACAACGAGAAGCGCAAGCATCACGGGCTGGAAGAGCTCGATCCGCTCGAATTCAAAGAGCTGCTCGCTGAACGCGCCAAGCTCGTCGATATGGATTTGAGCTTCATGTCGCGTTCGGTCAACGAAGGTTTTTCGGGCGGGGAAAAGAAGCGTAACGAGATATTGCAGATGGCCGTGCTAGAACCGAAGCTGGCCATTCTCGACGAGACTGACTCCGGTCTCGACATCGACGCGCTGCGCATCGTCGCCGACGGCGTCAATAAGCTGCGCCGTCCCGACAACGCCATCATCCTCGTCACGCACTACCAGCGGATCTTGAACTACATCATCCCCGATTACGTTCACGTCCTTTATCGCGGGCGCATCGTCCGTTCGGGCGGCAAAGATCTCGCGTTGGAGCTGGAAGAGAAGGGGTACGATTGGATCAAATCCGAAGCAGGAGTGACAGCAAGCGCTTAAAGACGATGATGACACAGGCAACCGAGGCGAAAGAGACGACCCTTTATCTCGAAGCTTACGAACAACTGCGTCAGCAAGCGGCGAATCACACACCTGTCTGGCTCGATCGCTTGCGCGCCGAAGCGCGCGAAAGGTTCGCGCAGCTCGGTTTCCCCGCGCCGACGCTCGAAGAGTGGCGTTACACGAACGTCGCGCCCATCGCCAAAGCGCGTTTCGTCCCGGCGTGGACAACGGATGGGGCCGCAGAGGCAGGCCAGCGATGGAAGTCGCGCCTCTATTCGGAGGCGCAGCAGAGCGCGCTGGTCTTCGTCAACGGGCGTTTCCGCCCGGAGCTTTCGTCGCTCGCCGCGCTTCCGCAAGGAGCGATCGCGCTCGATTTTGAAGAGGCGTTGCAGAGCAGTCACCAGGCGTTGATCCGCGAACGTTTGGCGCGCGGCGCGGCGTTCGATAAGCAGCACTTCGCTGCGCTCAACACGGTCTTCGTCGGTTTGAGCGGCGCTTTCATCCATCTGGCGAAGGGCGTGCGCGTCGAAGCGCCGATTCAGCTTCTATTCATCTCCGATGGCGGACCGGTGATGGCTTTCCCGCGCGTGCTCGTCGTCGCCGAGCGCGAGAGCGAGGCGACGCTGATCGAGCGCTACGTCGGAGCGGCGGATCAAAAGTATTTCACCGACGCCGTCGTGGAGATCTACGTCGACGAGAACGCGCACCTAGAGCATTACAAGGTACAGGAAGAAGGCCTGGAGAGTTTCCACGTGGCGACGACTTGGGTCGCGCTCAAGCGCGCCGCACGTTACCATTCGACCACCGTTACCTTAGGCGCGCAGCTTGCGCGTCACAACATCGCCGCGATCTTGACCGCGGAAGGCGGCGAATGTCGCGTCGATGGCCTCTACATGGTCGATACGGGGCAGCACGCCGACACGCATTCGTTGATCGAGCACCGCGCGCCGCGCTGCACGAGCTTCCAGCTTTACAAGGGCATTCTCGACGGGCGCTCGCGTGGCGTCTTCAACGGGCGGATCTACGTCCACCGCGAAGCGCAGCAGACGGATGCCTATCAGACGAACCGTAACCTGATGCTGTCGAACGAAGCGCGCGTTGACACCAAACCGCAACTTGAGATCTTCGCCGATGACGTCAAGTGCTCGCACGGCGCAACCGTCGGGCAGCTCGAAGAGGAAGAACTTTTCTACTTGCGAACGCGCGGGCTGTCGTTTGAAAAGGCGCGCAACCTTCTGACTTACGGTTTCGCCGAGGAGGTGGTCGAGAAGATCGCCGTCGATTCGATTCGCGAGCAGTTGAACGAGGTGATCTTGAACCGCCTTCAGGCGACGGCGCTCGATGTGAGGTGAAGAAGAGCGGATCTGGCAAGGAAGCGCGAAACGAGTCGGCAAAAAATCCGACGGAAATGTTCAAGCCCATTCACCGCTTCGAGGGTGAGCGCTTGGCGAAAACTGAATGGGGGATCGAAGCTCGCAGGAAGGGAAGAGATGATCGCCGCTGAAAAAGATTTGCACGTCGGCAGCGAGCCGAAAGTTTGGGATGTCGAGCGCATACGACGGGACTTCCCCGTTTTGCAGCAGACGATCAACGGCAAACCGCTCGCCTATCTCGACAACGCCGCATCGTCGCAAGTGCCGCAGCTTGTGATCGAGCGCGGCACGCGATACCTGCGCGAAGAGCACTCGAACATCCATCGCGGCGTCCACTATTTGAGCCAGCGCGCGACGTCGGCTTATGAAGGCGCACGCGAGAAGGTGCGGCGCTTCATCAACGCCCGCGAAGCGCGCGAGTGCATCTTCGTGCGCGGGTGCACAGAGGGGATCAATCTGGTGATGCACGGCTACGGGCGCAAGTTCGTCGGGCCGGGCGATGAGGTGGTCGTCTCCGAGATGGAGCATCATGCCAACATCGTCCCGTGGCAGATGCTCTGCGAAGAGAAGGGCGCGCGTCTTCGCGTCATCCCGATGAACGATGCGGGCGAACTGCTGCTCGACGAATACGAAGCGCTGTTGAACGAGCGGACCAAGATCGTCGCCGTCACGCACGTCTCAAACGCGCTCGGCACGATCAATCCCGTCAAAGAGATCATCCGAATCGCGCACGCGCGTGGCATCCCCGTGCTTGTTGACGGCGCGCAAGCGGCGCCCCATCTGACGATCGACGTGCAAGACTTGGATTGCGATTTCTACGCGATCTCCGGCCACAAGATGTTCGGCCCGACGGGGAGCGGCGTGCTTTACGGCAGGGCGGAGCTGCTCGAACGAATGAACCCGTTCATGGGCGGCGGCGATATGATCCGTTCGGTGACTTTCGAGCGGACGATCTACGCCGGATTGCCGAATAAGTTCGAAGCGGGCACGCCGGCTATCGCTTCGCAAATCGGGTTGGGCGCGGCCATCGATTACTTGAATTCGATCGATCGCGCGGCGGCTTACGCCTACGAGCAGGAGCTGCTGCGTTACGCGACGCAACGCTTGTCGCGCATCGACGGGGTACGGATCATCGGCACGGCGCGCGAGAAAGCGAGCGTCGTCTCGTTTACGGTCGAGAACGTCCATCCGCACGATATCGGGACGATCCTCGATCAAGAGGGAATAGCGATTCGCGCCGGCCATCACTGCGCGCAGCCGGTCATGCAGCATTTCAAGATCCCGGCCACGGCTCGTGCGTCTTTCGCCTTCTACAACACGAAGGAAGAGGTGGACCGGTTGGCTGCGGCCATCGAGAAGGTGATTGAAGTTTTCAACTGAAAGCAGTGCTTCATCGAACCGGCGAACGCCGTGATCCTTGGCTGAAAACGCTTCGTCGCTGAGCCAAGGCGACGGTTCTCGCAGACGCTTTTTAAGGGGCGCGTCTGCCGTCGGTCTTGATGGAGCCGAGTTGTTGAGGGTTATCAATGTCTGAGCTTGGCGAGCTATATCAGCAGGTGATTCTCGATCATAACCGCAAGCCGCGCAACTTTTATGAAATGGAGCGAGCGACGGCGCGGGCCGAAGGGTTCAATCCGCTTTGCGGCGATCAGGTGACCGTCTATCTTCGGCTCGAAGAAGGGGTGATCAAAGAGGTCAGCTTCGTCGGTTCGGGATGCGCCATATCGAAAGCTGCCGCGAGCATGATGACGCAGGCTCTGAAGGATAAGACGCGGGACGAAGCCGAGCGGCTCTTCGATCAGTTCCATCGGATGGTGATGGGCGAACTCGATGAAGAGAGGGAACCGAACGACCTAGGCAAACTGAAGATCTTCGCCGGAGTACGCGACTATCCGGTGCGCGTCAAATGCGCGACGCTCCCGTGGCACACCATGCGCGCGGCGCTTGAAGGGCGCGATGCCGCCAGCACCGAAGAGATCGGCCCGGACATCTCTTCAGCCCACATTTCGGCGTGAACGTTGCAAGCCGTCGGGACTAAACGGGCATCCTTGCTTCAAGCTGCCGATCTCAGCCCACGTTCCAGCACAAACGTTGAAAGCCGTGATGAGGAACGGGGCTTTACTATTCACAGCGGGTGCAGCAAAGCTGCTCATCGCAGTTGGGGATTCTGAGGGGCGCTCGAGCGTTGGTGTTTGCAAATTCTCTTCTTTACCTAGTAAACTCAGCTCTTCTTGATCGTCTTTTCCGCTCGTGCGCGACTTTTCTCGACGCGGTGTCAAAAGTGAAGATAGATTCGATCGAGTTACGCGAAATACGTCTACCGCTCGTCCATTTCTTCGAAACCAGTTTCGGTCGGACAACTCAACGGCGCATCATGCTCGTGCGCGCTTGTGAAGCCGATGGGGCCGAAGGTTGGGGCGAATGCACGGCGGGCGAAGGGCCCTTCTACTCGGAGGAATGGATCGATGGGGCGTGGAGCGTCATCGAGCAATTCCTCGCGCCGATGGTCTTAGGGCGTGAAGTCGAGTCCGCAGCGCAGGTCTGCGCTCTCATGAAGCGCGTGCGCGGCCATCGCATGGCGAAAGCGGCGATCGAGACCGCCTGTTGGGATCTCGAAGCGAAGAGACTGGGCGTGCCTCTTTGGCGTCATCTCGGCGGCGTGCGGCGTGAAATTCCGTGTGGCGTGTCGATCGGAATTCAGGAGCGCATCGAAGATCTCTTCGCCAAGGTGGAGGAAGAACTCGCCGCTGGTTATCAACGGATCAAGATCAAGATCAAGCCGGGCTGGGACGTCGAGACGGTCGCACGCTTGCGCGAACGCTTCCCCGACATTCGACTGATGGTCGATGCCAATTCGGCTTACACGCTCGCGGATGCGCCGCTGCTTCGCGCACTGGACCAGCATCGTTTGATGATGATCGAACAGCCACTCGCCTACGACGATATGTTCGATCACGCGCGCCTCCAAGCGCAGATCGAAACCCCTATATGTCTCGATGAGTCGATCCGTTCAAGCGAAGATGCGCGCAAGGCGATCGAACTCGGTGCCTGTCGCATCATCAACCTCAAGCTCGGCAGAGTCGGCGGTCACGCTGAGGCGAAGAAGGTGGAGCAGGCGTGTCGCGAAGGCAACGTGCCCGTCTGGTGCGGCGGGATGTTGGAATCGGGCATTGGACGTGCGCACAACATCGCGATGGCGACGCTTGAAGGTTTCACTCTCCCCGGCGACGTTTCGGCAAGTGAACGCTACTGGGAAGAAGACATCATCGATCCACCCGTTGAAGTGACGAGTTGCGGGACGATCGTTGTGCGTGATGATCCGGGCATCGGCTACGAGATCAAACGTTCGCGCATCGAGCGGCTGACCGTGCGCCGCGCGATCCTGCGCGCCGAGGGATAAACGGCGGTCGTCAGGGCAGATAGGAGCGAGAATCGAAGAAGCATAGGATCATGGAGATAGATCGAACGACAGCGCGAAGGCTCGGCGCTTACATGGAAGAGCAGCTTGCGGAAACGCTTTCGCTAACGCGCCGATTGGTTGAAACCGAATCGCCGTCGAGGGATGTGGAAGGAAGTTGCGCTGTGGTCGAGATCTTGGTTCAAGAAGCGCGGAAAACAGCGGGCGTGTCCACAATCGAGCGGCGTAGGGCTGGAGAGTGCGGCGAGCATTTGCGCATCGTCTTCGGCGAAGAGCGTAGTGCTGCAAAGCCGACGCTCTTGCTGGGCCACACCGACACCGTCTATCCGCGCGGGACGATCCATCTGCAGCCGTGGCGCGAAGCGGATGGGCGGATCTATGGGCCGGGCGTCTTCGACATGAAGATCAATTGCGCGCTCGCGCTCATGGCGATGCGCGCTTGCGCGGATTTGAAACTCGCTCTTCCGCGGCCCATCGTTACGTTGTTGACTTGTGACGAAGAGTCGGGTAGCGACGACGGACGCGCCATCGTCGAGACGGAAGCTCGACGAGCTTCGCACGTGCTCGTTCTGGAACCATCGGCGCCGGGCGGGTGCGTGAAGACGGCGCGCAAAGGGACCGGTATCTTCTGCCTCGAAGTTGAAGGTCGGGCGGCGCACGCCGGGTTGGAGCCAGAGAAAGGCGCGAGCGCTGTGCTCGAACTGGCGCGTCAAATAGAACGGATCTACGAACTGGCCGCACCCGAGAAGGGGACCACGATCAACGTCGGCGTCGTGTGCGGCGGAACGCAGGTGAACGTCGTCGCGGCTCATGCGCGCGCCGAAATAGACGTGCGCTTCAGTACGCGAGCGGAAGCGGAACGAGTCGAACGCGCGTTGCGCGAGCTGAAACCTTTCGATGCGCGCACGCGCCTCCACCTCTCGGGCGGCATCAATCGACCGCCGCTGGAACGCACGCCCGCCGTCGCCGCTCTGTACGAACGCGCGCGACGGATAGCGTCGCTTTTCGATTGGGAGCTTTGCGAGGCGAGCGTTGGCGGAGCTTCAGATGGCAATTTCGCCGCCGCCGTCGGCGCGACCGTGCTCGATGGACTCGGCGTCGCTGGCGACGGCGCCCATTCGGATCACGAACACGTTCTGATTGCAGATGTGGCGCGCCGCGGAGCTTTGCTCGCCGCTTTGATGGTCGCGCTATGAAGTGATGGTGATAACGGGGCTACCGAGTGGTTTTCGTCGCTTGCCGCTCGATAACGGTCGTGTGATGAGTGCGGCGCTCGAAAACTCGATCTCTCCTGATCGCTTCAACTGGACCGGTATGAGAAGAGATTGGCAGAAGAAGCTGGCGATCCTTTTGGTGCTGTTGCTGGCGAGCGGTGGCGTGACCGCAGTGGGTGCTGCATCGCGTCCGCCCGTGCGCGCGCGAAACGGCATGGTCGCTTCGACGAGTCGGATCGCTTCGGAAGTCGGCGTAGAGGTCTTAAGGCGTGGCGGGAACGCTGTGGATGCGGCCATCGCGGTGGCGTTCGCGCTCGCTGTCACGTGGCCCGCCGCGGGCAATCTGGGCGGCGGCGGCTTCATGTTGATCCGCTTGAAAGATGGGCGCACGACGGCGATAGACTACCGCGAGATGGCACCGCTTGCGGCCTCGCGCGACATGTATCTGGACCGGAACGGGAACTTGATCCAAGGTGAAGGCTCTTCGCTCGTCGGTTACAGAGCTTCGGGCGTGCCGGGAACGGTCGCCGGCATGGCTCTCGCGCTGCAAAAATACGGCTCGGGTCGTTTCACTTGGGCCGACCTCATCGAGCCGGCGCGCCGATTGGCCGTAGAAGGTTTTACGGTCGATGATAGATTGGCTCGTAGTTTGCGCGCGAGCGTCGATCTGCTGGGCCGGTACGAAGACAGCCGGCGCATCTTTCTGCGCGACGGAAAATTCTACGAAGAGGGCGAGATCATCCGACAGCCAGATCTGGCGGCGACTTTGACGCGTTTGCAACGCAATGGACCGCGTGAATTCTACGAAGGCGAAACGGCGCGCTTGATCGCTGAAGACATGAAACGTCACAACGGCACGATCACACTTGAAGATCTGCGTGGTTACGTGGCGAAAGAGCGCGCGCCCGTCAGCTCGACATATCGCGGATACAAGATCATCTCGATGCCGCCGCCATCATCGGGCGGAGTGGTGCTCATCGAAATGCTCAACATCCTCGAAGGCTTCGATCTCGGTCGTATGGGGTGGGCATCGTCGGAAAAGTACCACGTGATGGCGGAGGCAATGCGCCGCGCCTTCGCTGATCGCGCCGAGCATATGGGCGATGCGGATTTCGTCAACGTGCCGGTCGCCGGTTTGATCGATAAATCTTACGCGGCGAAATTGCGCGCGACGATCAATCTCGAACGGGCCTCGACAAGCGCCGAGGTGAAGGCCGGAAACCCAGTCGGCGCGGAGGCTGAAGAGACTACCCACTTCACCGTGGTCGATCGCGAGGGAAACGTCGTCGCCAATACATACACGTTGAACGGGAGCTATGGCTCGGGCGTCATCGCCAAGGGGACGGGCGTATTGCTCAACAACGAGATGGACGATTTCGCGGCCAAGCCCGGCGTGCCGAATATGTTCGGCTTGATTCAAGGTGAAAGGAACGCCATCGCGCCGAAAAAGAGGCCTTTATCGGCGATGACGCCGACGATCGTCCTTCGTCCCGACGGCTCTTTCTATTTCACCGTCGGCTCGCCGGGCGGTCCGACGATCATCAACACCGTGCTTCAAGTGATCGTCAACATCATAGATCACGGGATGAACGTTCAACAGGCGATTGACGCGCCACGCATCCATCATCAATGGTTGCCGGATGAACTCATTTACGAGCCTTACGGGCTGTCGGAAGATACCAAGCGCGCGCTCGAAGCGCGCGGGCATAGATTGACGATGCGCCCGCGCTACATGGGCGATGCCGAAGGGATCATGCGCGAGGAGAAGACGGGCGTGCTTCTCGGCGCGACCGACCCGCGCTTGAGTGATGGACCGGCTGTTGGTTATTAAGCTCGTTAGAGACAACAAGGAGCAGGGCTTCGCAGAGAAAAGTGGGCGTGGTCCAGTTCAACAAGAAGCCGATCTGCTTGCTGGCGGCTTTAAGGTGGCGCGTGTCGTCCGATGATCTTCGCCTGAGATGAGCGATCCGTTTGTCGGAGCGTTCGCCCTGCGTTCAAATCGCTGCTGCCGAAGATCACTGCGGTTCGCTTTCATTCATTTCGTCCCACCGATACCGGATAGAATAGGCCGGATTAACGGGATGGAACCCGTGTCCGATCAAAGGCGCATGGCGGATGGCTTCGGTGACGAAATCTTTCGCTCTGGTGACCGCTTCGTGCAAGCTCAATCCGTGAGCGAGACACGCGGCGATCGCTGCCGAGAGCGTGCAGCCTGTCCCATGCGTCGCTCTGGTCTCAATCCGCGGCGCACTGTAAACGCGTACTTGCTTGCCATCGTCTAGAAGATCGCGCGCTTCATCGGTCAGGTGGCCGCCTTTGATGAGCACTGCGCGCGGCCCGAGCTCGCGTATAATGCGTGCCGCGCGGCGCATCTCCTCTTCGTCTGTGATCCGCAGACCCGTGATGCGTTCGGCTTCGGGGATATTGGGCGTGACGACCTGAGCCAACGGCAGCAACTCTATTTTGAGCGCTTCGAGCGCTTCCTCGTCGATGAGGTCGTACCCGGACGTTGACCGGACCACCGGATCGACCACCGGCGCAGGCAAAGAGGTCTCGCGGAACAAGCGAGCGACTTCGGCGATGACCTCGCGCGTCGGGAGCATGCCGGTTTTGACTCCAGCGACGCGGAAATCTTCGATGACCGGAAGGATCTGATCGCGCACCGTTTCCGGCGTTTGATGCGCCGCGCCGAGCACTCCGGTCGTGTTCTGAAAGGTGAGCGAGGTGACAGCAGCGGTGGCGAAACAACTGAAGGCCGTGAAGGTCTTGATGTCGGCGATGATGCCAGCGCCGCCGGAAGGGTCGAGTCCGGCGATGGTCAGCGCAACTGGCAGTTCGTCTTTCATCTTGCGACCGCCCCGGTTCGTCGCGCGCTTCGAGCCTGTCGGCTTCTGCTGGCCGCTTTTTTTCGCCCTGATCTGTTTGGCGTGCGCTTTGTCGGCTTCTGCTGACCGCTCTTGATCGCCCTGATCAGTATGGCGCGGATTTCTAGACCGGCGG
>NZ_PSLQ01000109.1:5050-5304 GCF_040289685.1 Pyrinomonas sp. | reverse complement strand
TGATCAACGTCTCGCCCAGTCCGCTGCTGAGGATGATCTTCACGCGCGCGTTGAGGCGGCGAAGCGCACGCGCCGTCGCGCGGCCATCCATGAGCGGCATGGCGAGGTCGAGGATCACGGCGGCGATCTCGTTTCGGTGTGCGGCGAAAAGAGCTACCGCTTCTGCGCCGTCGCTTGCGGTGAGCGCGCGGTAACCGAAGGTTTCGAGCGTCTGCTCGGCGATGGTGCGTATCGGCTCTTCGTCATCGACGACG
>NZ_PSLQ01000109.1:0-5009 GCF_040289685.1 Pyrinomonas sp. | reverse complement strand
TGGCGCCTCCTCTGCGGTTAGCAAGGCAGCTTCGAGCGCAGGCAGATAGACTTCGAAACGCGCGCCGCGCCGCGGCTCGCTCTGGACCGTGATGAAGCCGCCGTGGCTTTTGACGATGGCCAAGGCAGTCGAAAGTCCTAGCCCAGTTCCTTTGCCCGGCTCCTTGGTTGTGTAGAAAGGCTCGAAGATCCTTTCCATCACTTCGGGCGTCATCCCCGCGCCGGTGTCGGCGACGGTGAGGCGGACGAACCTTCCGGGTTTGGCCTCGAGGTTCATCCGCGCGTAGCTTTCATCGAGCACGACGTTTTCGGCGCTTATGCGCAGCGTTCCTCCCGCAGGCATCGCATCGCGCGCGTTGACGGCGAGGTTCATCAAGACCTGATGGATCTGCGTCGCGTCAGCGGAGATCATCCACAATTCGTCGCTGATCTCAGACTCGATTGCGATCGACTTCGGAAAAGTCTCACGCACGATCTTGACGAAATCTTTCATGATGTACCGCGGTTGAAGCGGAATGGGGCGACCTTCGACGCCGCGCGCGAAAGAGAGAAGTTGCTTGACCATTTGCTGACCGCGTTCGGCGCTTTGTTGAAGGATCGCGAGCCAGTGCTGACTCGCTTCATCGGGCAACTTCAATCGCAGCATCTCGAGCGCCATCAAGATCGGCGCGAGCGCGTTGTTGATGTCATGCGCAATGCCGCTCGCCAGCGTGCCGAGCGACTCCATCCTTTGGGCGCGCAACAGCTGCGCTTCGATCCTCTTCTTCTCCGTGATGTCGGTGTTGGTGATGAGGATCGCACTGGGTTGATTTCGTTCGTCGCGCATCAGCGACCAGCGACTCTCGATGTCTATGATGCGGCCATCGCGCGTCGCAAGACGGAACTCGCCCGCCCACGCGCCGCGCGCGAGCGTCGTCTTTTCGGCCTCTTCGGCTTGTCGTGCGGCTTCCGCAAAGAGCAGGGCGAAAAGGTCCTTGCCGATCGCTTCTTGTATGGTCCAACCGTGGATGCGTTGGGCGGCGCGATTCCAGTAGGTGATGCGCCGCCTGAGGTCGCAGACGAAGATCGCGTCCTGTGCCTCGTCGAGCAATGCTGCCTGCTCGCGTATGCGCTCTTCGGCCAGTTTTCGTTCGGTGATGTCATAGCGGATCGAGACGTATTGGTAAGGTTTACCTGCCGCGTTGAGAAAGGGAACGATGGTCGTCGCGACCCAGTAGATCGTGCCGTCTTTGGCCCGATTGCGGATCTCGCCGCGCCAGACGCGCCCGCGCGAGATCGTCCGCCACAAGTCGCGGAAGAACTCTTTTGAGTGGTAACCGCTATTGATGATCCGGTGATCTTGTCCGAGAAGCTCTTCTCTCGAGTACTTCGAGATCTCGCAGAACTTGCTGTTGACGTAAGTGATGCGCCCGCGCTGATCGGTGATGGCGACGATGGCCGCTTCGTCCAACGCGAACTTGATGTCAGCTAGCTCTTTGAGCGAGCGCTCGAGCGCCGCCTCTACCTGTCCTTTGGCGATCATCTTCGTTTCCCTCAGATTAGGCTTGCCATATCCCGGTCGAAAACCCGCACGCTTGCAAAGCTGATGAACGCGTCACGCTTCGGAAGCGCGCTTCGACGAGTTCAGGCGCGCGCGCCGCCAACTCTCGCCGCGCTCATCTTCTTCAAACGGTAGCGCAGTTGATCGCGCGTCAGGCCGAGCAAGCGTGCGGCGCGCGTGCGATTCCCGCCGCAACGCTCCAGCGCTTGACGCACGAGCGATGCTTCGACTTCAGCGAGCGACAGCCCTTCGGGCGGAAGACGCACCGGTGCATCATCGGTTGCGCGAAGGTCATCTGCGCGGAGTTCGCGCGGCAAGTAGTTCATCGTGATCATTTCGCCGTCTTCCAAGATCATCGCCCGTTCGATCACGTTGCGCAGTTCGCGCACGTTGCCCGGCCACGAGTAGCGGCGAAAGGCTTCGCGCGTTGCAGGTGCCAGCGCTCGCACGGGCGGTTTTCGGCGCATCGTTCGATTGAAGGTTTCGATGTAGTGCGCGGCAAGCAGCAGCAGATCATCGCCGCGCTCGCGTAGCGGAGGCAAGTCGATGCAGATGACAGCCAATCGGTAGTAGAGATCGAGCCTGAAGCGCCCGTTTTCGGTGTCGGCTTTGAGGTCGCGGTTTGAGGCGGCGATGACACGCAGGTCCAGCTCGATCTCGTTGAGACTGCCGAGCCTGCGCACTCGACCCTCTTCCAGAACGCGCAACAGCTTGGTCTGCAGCGTTAGGTCGAGTTCGCCGATCTCGTCGAGAAAGAGCGTGCCGCCTGAAGCTTGCTCGATCAGACCCTCTTTACGTTGCTTGGCATCGGTGAAAGCCCCTTTCTCGTAGCCGAACAGTTCCGCCTCGATGAGATTGCTCGGAAGCGCTGCGCAGTTGATGGCGACAAACGGACCTTCGGCGCGCGCCGAATCGTGGTGGATCGCTTTGGCTAAAAGGTCTTTGCCGGTTCCGGATTCGCCCTGCAACAGGATCGAGGAGGCTTCGGATCGGGCCACCTTGCGCGCCAGCGCGATCGTTTCGCGCATGACAACCGATTGGCCGATGATCTGGTCGAAGCTGAACTGCTGGGCACTTTCGCGCCGCGCGCGCGTCACTTCGCGCCGTAGCTGGCGCGCCTCCAGCCCATTGCGAAGCGTGACGCGCAACTCTTCCGAGTTGATCGGCTTGCTGATGAAGTCATAAGCTCCGCCGCGCAACGCGGCGACGACGTTCGGCACATCAACGTTTCCCGTGATGATGATGACGATCGCATCGGGTTGTCGACGCTTGATCTCGCTGAGCGCGTCCAGTCCTGAGCCATCCGGCAGTTCGATGTCGAGCAGCACGGCATGTGGCTGCTCGGCATCGAAGAGCGCGAGCGCTTCGCGCACAGACGCTGCTTCCAGCGCATCGTAGCCTGTAGCGCGCAGGATTTCGCCGAGCGACCAGCGTAGCGCGCGATCATCGTCGACGATCAAAACTTTCTCTCTCATCCTTTCCTCACCGTTCGGCTTTTCGGGGCATTGCGAAAACTCTCTTTGCACGAACCACTTCTCCGCCGCTCGCAAGAGTTCGTTTTCTGACAGTGTTACAAAACGTCTCGCGTGAAGCAATCGTCGCGAAGGCCATTCGATATGATAGCGCTTGTGGGCGATGAGAGTCGCCACGCGATGCGTCATCAGCTTCGACTTTGTCTAGATCTTCGAGCAGATCATCTCTTCGGCCTAGGTCTTCCGCCCCTCGCGCCCCTTCGATGTTGGGAAGCCTTGAACGCTGCGGACACGGCGAAGGAGCGTAAGAACTGCGTCGCCTGCTTCAATTGGCCAGACGTTTTGAGCTAGACTGCATGGGGGCGTAGATCATGTCCGACTACATGGAAGAGGGAGCCGTTGAGCTCTCCGAGTACGCGATCGTCGTCAACCCGCAGGACAACGTCGCGGTCGTTCGCCGTCCGACTGTGCCGGGGCTGCGGTTGCGGCTCGCCGATGGGTGGGTGGTCTGTGTGCGCGAGGCGATTCCGCCGGGCCACCGTTTCGCGCTGCGGGCGATTCCCGCTGGGGAACTGGTCCGCCAGTACGGTCAGCCGATCGGCACCAGTTGTGGCATTGCGGCGGGCCAGTGGGTGACGCACGCCAACATGAGGAACGATGTGCCGGTGGTGCGCGAGCTGCCCGAGGACCTTTACAATCCGCCGCCGGATTACTTTCCGGCGGAGCAGTGCGCTCGTTTTCGCGGTTTTGTTCGTGCGGACGGGCGGGTTGGGACGCGCAACTACGTGCTGGTCATTCCGACCTCGATGTGCGCCAGCCACGAAGCGCAACAGATCGCGACGTTGGCCGAGCAGCGGATCTACCAGCGGGCGAAGTATCCGCACGTCGATGGCGTGGTGGCGATTCCGCACAACAAGGGGTGTGGGTGTCAAGAGGGGACGACGCTGGAGGTGCTGCTGCGGGTGCTGGCCAACTACGCGGCGCATCCGAACGTTGGGGCGGTGCTGTTGATCGAGCTCGGTTGTGAGAAGACGAACCTTGCGCGCATGGAGCGGTGGATGCGGGAGCGGGCCATGGAGCTGCCGAAGCCGGTGGCGCGGATCGGGATTCAGGAGGTGGGGGGCACGCGTGCGGCGGTCGAGCGTGGGCTAGGCGAAGTCGAGCGGCTGCTGGAGCGTGCCGAGCGTGTGCGGCGCACGGAAGTGAGCGTGAGCGAGCTGGTGGTGGGAGTCAAATGCGGCGGGTCGGACGGTTTTTCGGGGCTTTCGGCCAATCCGGCGGTGGGCCATGCGGTCGATTTGCTGGTACGCTCTGGTGGGACGGCGTTGATGAGCGAGGTACCGGAGTTTTGCGGGGCGGAGCATCTGCTTGCATGGCGGGCGCGCGATGCGGCGACGGGGCGCGCCGTCTACCGTTTGGTTGATTGGTACAAGGAGTATGCGTCGAAGTTCGGGGCGGAGCTAAACGAGAATCCGTCGCCGGGCAACGTCGCTGGGGGGCTGTTGAACATCACGATCAAGTCGCTGGGTGCGATCGCCAAAGGGGGGACGACGCGAGTCGAAGGGGTTCTCGAGTATGGGGAGCGAGTCAAGGGGCGCGGGCTGTGGTTGATGCAAGGTCCCGGGTACGATCAAGAGTCGACGCCCGGGCTGGTGGCGGCCGGAGCGAGCTTGGTGTTGTTTACGACTGGGCGGGGGACAACGATCGGCAACGCGATCGCGCCGGTGGTCAAGGTGGCCTCGAACCGTGCCACCTACGAGCGGATGAAGTGGGACATAGATCTATCGGCTGGGACGATCATCGATGGGGAGGAGACGATCGAAGAGGCAGGCCGACGCTTCTTCGATCACATGCTGCGCGTGGCGAGCGGCGAGGTGATGGCGAAAGCTGAAGAGAACGGCCATCGCGAGTTTCAAGTGTGGGCTGAGCAAGCTGTCTCGCTCTAGTTGCAAGTTGAAGTGAGCGGTCGTGAGCACCTATCATGCTGCTCGCAGATGT
>NZ_PSLQ01000036.1:0-33092 GCF_040289685.1 Pyrinomonas sp. | reverse complement strand
GTGGCAAGCGAGCTTGGAGGATGAGTCGGACGGTTGATGATCGCGCTGCGGGTAGCAGCTTAGGGAATCGCCCATGACAACGCAATCCGTCTGCCCGAACGAGCTGAGCCAGTCATCGCGGCTTGATCCAGAAACGCGCGATGAATACCTTCCCTTTTTTGCCCGTTCTGCTGACGCGGGGAGTTGAAATGAGGTTCAATGAAGTGCGGATCGCTGATGAAACTTTGCGCGTGATGCTTGAAGCTGGCGCGCTTCTGCGCGACGCTGGCAGGCTAGAAGAAGCAGAGAAGATTCTTCGCGGCGTGCACGAGTTCGCGCCGACGTCCGATGTGCCGCTCGTCGGACTTGGCAAACTCGAGCTGCAACGCGGGCGTTGCGTCGAAGCGCTGGCTTTTTACGATGAGGCTTTGCGACTTCATCCCGAGAGCGCTTATGCCCGCGTCCACCGGGCCGAAGCACTTCTCGTTCAGGGAAAGCGCGAAGAGGCCGAGACGGAGCTACGCGAGCTGATCGAGCAAGATCCGACTTCCCCACACGCACGCACGGCCCAAGCCTTGTTGGACGCCGCGGATCTGATCGGCGGCACAGCAAGATGAACGGTTGAAACGCGATTGACGCGAACGCCCGTTCGATTCGACGGAAGGATTTCACTGGATCGAAACGCATTCATCTTGGGAATGGGAGAAGTTGGATTGAGCATGGGCAGTTCTTGTAAAATCATCTTGAGGTTTATTCGAGGAGTTCATTGAACAGATGAAGATTCGTCGTCCGGGGTCGCCCCTAAGCGGTGGCGCTGAACCATTGGAACCGCTCGATCCGAAAGATTTGGAGCGCGCGGTCAAAAGCGAACGCTTTGCCTCCACGCTTTCGAACATCGAAGCGCAGCTCAACGCGCAGCAGACGAGCGGGGCACAAAATCCAGTACGAGCGATGTTGGAACAGATCGCGCGCAACGCCGATCTATTGAGCGGCGAGGGAGCGGCACAAGCGGTGCGCGCATCGGCTCGTTTCATGATCCGTTCGCGTCTTCGTCGGCGCTTCAGGAATTCGGCGCAAGGACGCGAACTCGTGGAGGCGCTCTCCGAATTCGTGGCCACCGATCCACTGCTCAGTTCCAAAATACTCTCCATTCTACAGAAACTGAGGGCAGCTTGAGTTTTGTGACGGAAGAGCGTACCGATGGCAGGCGAGAAGACTGAACAACCCACTGAAAAACGACTGCGTGACGCGCGCCGTAAAGGGCAGGTCGCTCGTAGCCACGATTTCTCCTCCGCGGTTGTCTTCATCGTCGCGATCGCGATCCTGTGGATCGCGGGCGGCCACATCGGCTCTTTGCTCTTACAAGCAACGCGAAATTGGTTCGAGCGGGCGGCTGCTTTTCAGGGCGAGATGAGCATGGTCGTGGCGCTCGATGCGCTCTGGGACGGGACCAAAGTCGGCGCGCTGGCGCTAGCGCCGTTGTTCGGCGCGCTTATGGTCTTCGCTCTTCTGTCGAACTACGTGCAAACGGGCGCGATCTTCACCTTCGAAACGATCAAACCGCAGTTGAACAAGCTCAATCCGGCGGAAGGATTCAAACAGAAGTTTCTCAAAGCGCGGCCTTATATCGAACTCGGGAAGACCATTATCAAGATCATCATCGCTTCGTGGGTCGTCGGTTGGGCGCTGTGGGAGGCGCGATTGGAAGTCGCACACGCACTTCGTCTCAAACCGAACGAAGCGGCAGCTTATATCTCTTCGCTCGTCCTCGGCATCGGTTTCAAAGTCGGGGTGGCATTTCTGCTCATCGGCGCGGCGGACTATTTTCTTCAAAAGTTTCTGCATCGGCGCGATCTGATGATGACCAAGCAAGAGGTGCGCGAAGAGTACAAAGAGACCGAAGGCAATCCGCTTCACAAAAGCGTGCGACGACAGCGGCATCGCGAAATCGTCATGCAAAGTCTGGCAGCCGCCGTCAAACGCGCCAACGTCGTGGTCGTCAACCCAACGCACATCGCCGTCGCGCTCGAGTACCAACGCGAGACGATGAATGCGCCTGTGGTGGCCGCCAAAGGGGCTGAACTGATGGCAGTGCGCATTCGACAGATAGCGGAGCAGGAGGGGGTTCCCATCGTACGCGACGTCCCTCTAGCACGCGCGCTCTACGAACTGGAGATCGATGAGGAGATACCGGAAGAACTCTACGAAGCGGTCGCCATCGTGCTCCACTGGGTTTCTCAACTGGCCGAGGAAGGTCGCAGAGCTTGACTTTTCCGACGACAGGGATTGACAAAACGAGCTGATCGAGCGCGATGAACACGGGAGGTGAATGATGGCAGAGATATCGAGCATTGGTAGCGGCGGCGTGCTGCCGCAAAGTCAAAATCAAGTCGGTGGGGAGCGCAACGCTGCGACGCAAGTCAATCCGGCCAACTTGCCCGAACCAAACGCACCCGTTGGCCAACCTGGCCCACTTGGACAACCGACTGGGATGCCGATTCCGCCGGGGCAACAGCCGGTGGTGCTGCCCGAAGTGTTGACGGGCAGCCATCCAACGCAGATGATCGCCGCCGAGCAGATGCGCGCGCGTGGCGGCGCTTCAGCCGTAGAAGAGCTTCTCGGACTGAACAAACAACCAACCATCATCGGCGCGCTAGCGGCTCCGCCGGGCAACAGCGAAGCCCTGCGTCACATCACGCCGACCATGCGTCGCACCATCATGCGCAACCTGCTCGATAAACAGCGCGCGCGCATGCGCCGCGTCGTCGCCCTTATGCAACAGGAGCGCGAGCGAGAAAGCGGGGGCGAAGAAGAAACGGAAGATCAATCCCACGAGGAATCACAGCTCATCAAACTCGAAGAAGCGCAAAAAGCGCGCGCGCACGTGGAACTCAGCAAAGTGGCCCAGATGCTTGAACTGCTCGACGAACTGCTGGCTATGCAAGACTACGCCATCAGTCAAATGGGGACCTTCGCCCACGGTTAGAAGACGCGCGTCGTTCAGTCGGAACCGAGCGCGCACGCTGCCAGACCACAAACAGCAGGTGCCAGTTGCGTGCGCCTGGACTTTCAGCAAGGCGTAGCGAGTCGTTGCACTAGGCACCCCAATTCCTCTGCCATATAAAGAGCTTTGCTTTCAGCAAGGCGTAGCGAGTCGCCCGTGCGCGTTTGAAATGTTAGCGCTCTGCGACTCCTGCTCTTTGCGCCCGCTCGATCCGCGCGAAAAGCGCGCGTCGGCTTCACGAAGTTTTCGGCGAAGGCGCGGCACCGCTTTACGGAGCGAACTTTTGAACCGCACGACTTCCAGGCGGCGGATAGCCACGCTCCGCTGCATCGAGCACCAGAACCCAATCGAGCGCTTCACCCGGCATCGGCGTAATGAAGCGTCGGATGCCGCTTGCGGGCGCTTCGCCGACTAATGTCGCTCGGCCATCGCGAGGGTTGAACCACCAGATCCTGACACGGCGCCCTTTGATCTTGTCTAAACGCACGCGAAAAGAGCGTCCGACTGGCGCGTAGATCATGGCATAGCTTCCTCGCTCATCGCGCGTCGCGACGAAACGGTAGCGTCCCGCTCCGGGGACCGCTGCGGCGACCGTGTCCGGAACGATCAAAGCTTCATCTGGAACTCTCGTCAAAAAGGGGCGTGATTGCAACAACGCTCGCGCATGGCGCATCTGCGCCGCGCCCGGTTGATTGATCGCGTCGAACCAAGCGAGCAAGGGGTTGTTGATCGGTTCCCTCCCCGGCGCGAACATCTGCCACACGGCATGATGACCGTAGGTGTGGCCAAACGCCCCGCTGAAAAGATCCCAATAGAGCGCGCGCCGCACATCGGCGGCCACAGAGAATCCTTGCCGCGTGGCCTCGAAATTGATCGGATGATCTTCGTAGATCGGTTCGCCATCGAGCACAGGCTTTGGCGGCGTTCGGTTGTAGTCGGCCAGAGTCTGGTCATAGCGCCCGACGAAATCGGCGCCGTGTCCGTTTTGACGCATGTTGAAGTCGAGCCAGGGCTCATCGTGAAAATACTGCGCCGAGCCTTGACCGCCCATCGGATGAAACGTGATCAGGTGAGCGCCGCCGTCGCCGCGCCTCAGCCCGCGCGCCAAGCGACGGATGATCTCGCGGTGGGTCTCGTTTTCGATGGGACGGTCGCCGCCCAAAATCCATATGACGCCCGCCTCACGGTAACGCCGCCCAAGCCACTCGCCGTATTGTTCGGCATTCTGCGGCGTAAAGATCTCGGGTCCGATGCCCCATTTCTTGTTCCACTTGTCGCCCCACGTCGGAAGCATGCCGATGTATATGGCGCGTTCGTTCGCCATGCGCACGATCTCATCGACGTGATCCCAGTAGTCGTTGCGCGGTCCCGGGCGCACGGCAGGGCGCGTCGGATCGTCGTTCACCAACGGAAGATGGCCGTACGCATTTGGCGTCCTCAGCCCGTCCAATTCAGCGAGGACCACCGCTTGCACCACGGTGAAGCCGAGCGCGGCGCGGTTGTCCAAGTAACGCGCAGCCTCCTCGCGCGTGAGGCGATGGAAAAGCTCCCATGCCGTGTCGCCGAGCCAGAAGAAGGGGCGGCCATCTTCGGTGACCAAAAACCGGCCGTTGTCGCTCACCTTGAGTCTGGGCAAGCGCCGTTCGACGCTCCGCTGTTGACTTGCGATGCCGACTTTCCCTTCAATTAATTTACGTCGCAAGCGCCGTTCGACGCTCCGCTGTTGGCCCGACGCTGACCAGCAGGCCGGTCCGGCTAGCAGACAAATCAACAGGCAACCAAACCACGCCTTGCCGCGCGTGCGCCTCGTTAATCGTCGGAACACAACCGCACCACAAAATCTGCCTTGCCATCGGCTGAACCGTTTTAGTCGCATCCTTTCGCCCTTTCAGAGTCTCGCCGATCCGATCGCCAAATGATTTAACTCCGCTTTCACTCCCTTTTCAAATCTTTTTAAGAGCGCTTTTTTAGTCTTCGCCTTGCAACAGACGCTCCCGACGGAGGAAGAGCATGAACGAAAAGAGACGCGCGCTGGTTAAAGCGTTGTTTACAGGAACGGCCTACGTGCTGCTCGATGGTTACTCGCTTTTGGCGCAAGAGGCAGCGGGTCTAAGCGAGCTATACAGCCCGCGCCACCGACCCGGTGAGGGCTTTCCGCAATCGGTTGCCAGCGGCGACCCGACCTCTTCGGGCGCCGTCCTTTGGACCAGAGTCGATCCGACAGTGGCACAAGGCATCGGCAAGGATGAGTTTGATCCGCATCTCTTCGCGCGCGAGGGGCAAACGCCCGAAACTTTCGCCGCGGTGCGCCGCGGTTCGTTCGTCCGCTTCGAAGTGGCCGCCGATCCCGATTTCGTTCGCATTGTGCGCCGCGGTTACGCGCCCATCTACCGCGATTTCGACAACGTCGTCAAAGTCGACCTCGATGGGCAACTCCAACCTCGTTCGCTCTACTACTACCGTTTCATCACGCTTGACGGTCACACGAGCCGCGCCGGCAGATTCAAAACCGCGGCGGCAGAGACCGCGACGCTTCCCGCGCTTCGCCTCGGCTGCGTCACCTGCGCCGACTACACCAGCGGCTACTACCACGCTTACCGCTTGCTCGCCCAAGAAGAACTCGATTTGGTGGTCCACCTAGGCGATTACATCTACGAAGCGGTAGGAGCCGAAGGCTATCAAGACCCCTTGCCCGATCGCCAAATCCAACTGCCAAGTGGCAACGCGAAGGCGACCACGCTTGAAGATTACCGCACGCTTTACCGCACCTATCGTTCAGATCCCGATCTGCAAACCCTCCACGAACGGCACGCGATGGCCGTCATCTGGGATGACCACGAGTTCGCCAACGACGCTTATGCCGCCACCGCTCCGGATGACGATCTCGCGCCTGATCCGCTTCGACGCAATGCGGCCACTCAGGCATGGTTCGAATACATGCCTGCGCGCGTGCAGTTTGATGCGGCAGCCGACTTTCAAAGCGCCATTCGCCTCTATCGTTCGATCAAATTCGGCAATTTAATGGAGCTTTTGCTCACGGACGAACGGCTCTACCGTAGCGCCCATCCGTGCGGCGAGAGCACCATCGGTCAAAGGTATTTGTCGCCCGGCTGTCCGCGCATGTTCGAGGCGGAGCAGACCATGTTCGGCGCGGAACAACGCGCGTGGTTCTTGCGCCGGTTGAGCGAATCGACCTGCACTTGGAAGGTATGGGCTAACGAGGTGCAATTCACGCAGTTCAAGATCTTGGGACTTTACCTCGACCTCGATGCGTGGGACGGATATGCGGACGAACGCGCGCGCTTGCTCGAACGCCTCCAGCGCTCGCGCGTGCAGAACTTCGTTGCGCTGACGGGCGATCTGCATTCGTTTGAAGCGAACATCATTCCGTCGCGCTTTTCGTTGATCCGGCCCGGTCGCCCGCTCGGCGTCGAACTGATGACCGGCTCGGTCACTTCCGGCAACTTGCGCGAGCTGATCGAACAGCGCTTCTCAGGTCGCTTCTGCCGCAACGCGCCGCTTCCGGTCGAAACGGCCGACGGGTTGCTCGGCATTTTGCGCGCCGAATCGACGAATGACTTCTTCGACAAACTTTCGCTCCTCGTCTCGCTGGAGAACCCTTGGATCAAGTTCTTCAACAGCAGCGAACACGGCTACAGCGTGCTCGACCTTTCGCCGCGTGCGATGACTTGGACCGCCTATGCGGTCGGAGACACAAGATCGCGCGCGGGAGCAAACAAACGCGCTCTCTACCGCTGCGAAGTTCCCGAAGGCAACACATCGTTGCGCACGCTTGAAACTCACGAACCCGAACAGAGGCATTCGATCTAGCCCCGCCCTCAGCAAAAACAGTCGCTCTTCTTCTCCGAGCACTCGTTCAAGCGCTCGCCGGGACATCAACAGGTCGCGACGCGGCGTGTCGCGACCGTGCAAGAAGAACAAGAGCCGTAATATCAGGGCGAGTCAGCTCATCGCGAGAAAAGGCCGCCAGCCGGATGCTTCGGCGCCGGCGTCGCGATCGGCGGCCAGCTTCGCCATTTGCGGACGCCCGTCGTTGGGTTGATTTTTGACTGACCGGTCAGTTAAAATCCCCAGCGAGATTCGAAGGATCGAGGAGAGACGACACCATGTTGACTGATAGCGCGTTGCTCGAACGGATCCGCGCAGGGCGTTTGGTGGAACGGCCAGATCACGCCAACGAGCGCTACATCGAAGGTCTCAAACGAACGTTGATCGTTTCAGCCGA
Organism: Pyrinomonas sp.; assembly: GCF_040289685.1. Lineage (NCBI taxonomy): Bacteria > Pseudomonadati > Acidobacteriota > Blastocatellia > Blastocatellales > Pyrinomonadaceae > Pyrinomonas > Pyrinomonas sp. The sequence goes on along the minus strand of NZ_PSLQ01000036.1, from coordinate 25,863 downwards.
CACGGAATTGATCAGCGCCCCAGCTTACTTGCGCGCAGCGCAAGATGCGCCCAACGTCAACGCTTACATCTCGGCGATGGGCATCATTCAAGATGAACTAGGCCACGCGCACATCGCTTACCGGTTGCTGCGTGATCTCGGCGTGGATACCGACGCGCTCGTTTACGAACGACGGCCCGAGGAGTTCAAGCATCCTTACGCCTTCGACGTCCCGCTCGAATCGTGGACCGAACTGGTGGTCGCTAACGCTTTCTACGACCGCGCTGGCTTCGTGCTGCTCGGCGATGTCTTTCGCCACACGAGCTACGGGCCATGGAAACGGGCGTTGGTTAAAGTCGATCGCGAAGAGAATTTTCACCTACGCCACGGCGAGCGCTGGATGAGCATTTTGGCTCAAGATCCGGCGCGACGCGATGAACTGCAACGCGCCGTCGATTGGATGTTCGTCCTCACGCTCGAATGGTTCGGGCTGCCCGATCACCTGAAACGCCATACCGAGCAGATCTCATACGGCTTGAAGGGCAAGACCAATGACCAGTTGCGCCAAGAGTGGTTATCTACAACCGTGCCCTTCTGCGAAAAACTTGGATTGCGCGTTCCGGCACACTACGACAGCGAACGCGGCGAATACGTCATAGACGTCCCCTTCCCGGCGGAATTCGACGCCGAAAACAAACGTTGGCTCTTTGAGCGAGGAGCGATTACGTGGGACGATGTGCTCGCGCGCTGGCGGCGACGCGGGCCGGCCAACGTCGAACTCGTCAGCGAGATTCAACGCGGCTACGCGCAGATCCGCCCGGCGCTCGCTGCCTGAGGTGAAAGCGTAAGGAGACGAGGGATGGCAACCGAAGCGGAAGTGCGCAGCGCGCTCGGCGAGGTGCTCGATCCGGAATATCCGATCAGCATCCTCGATCTCGGCTTGGTGCGCGGAATTGAAGTCGAAGGCGACAAGGTGCGCGTGAAATTGACTTTCACGAGCCTCGGCTGCCCCTGCGTCGAACTGATCCGTGAGGACGTTCGCTCCCGTTTGCGCGCCATTGAGGGCGTGCATCAGGTCGAGATCGAAGAGGTGTTCGAGCCTTGGGATGCGAGCGCCATCAGCCGCAAAGGGCGTGAGATATTGCGTAGCCTTGGCGTTTGCTGAAAGCTTCGCCTAGTAGCAGCCAACATGGGTGCGCCGACAGAAGAGTACTACGAAGTCTTCGCTCGTCACGAAGCCGACGATCCGCTTCATCATGTCGGCACGGTGAAGGCCCGCTCGCCCAAGGACGCAGAGATTTTCGCCTACACGCTCTACGATGAACTGAAGTGGCGCGAGATGTTCGTCGTCGCGCGCCGCCACGTCATGTGGCTCATCACGCCCGAGTGAAGATGATGCGAAGCTACTTAGTTTTTGGCCGCCGTGAGTACCCCGAACCATTGACGGAGCAAGGCGTATTGCAAGCCGCTAGCGACGAGGCGGCACGGCGCGCGGCGTTGGAAAACCACTTGGGGCCGTGGATCGAACTCGTCTTGATCCCCGAAGAGAAGATCCGTTGGGTGCTGCGGAGCGAAGAGAAGTCCGATGAATCGTAATTGGATGGAGAACGATGCGGCGCTGGCGGCGATGATCAATCTCATCGTCGTGCTCGCCGATAACAAGTATTATCTCGGAAGAAGACTATCGGAATGGGCTGTCGGCGCACCCTCACTTGAAGGCGCGGTCGCCGCCGCCGCGCTGACACAAGAAGAACTCGGGCACGCGCGCGCCCTCTACCCGTTGCTCGAGGAGCTTCCCTTCCCAGGACGCGCCGAAACGTTGGAACGCGAAAAAGCTGGCCAAAGACGCTATGCGATCAGCTTCTTGCTCGCCCCGTGGCCCAGTTGGTCACACGCGGTCGCCGCGCTGGCGCTCACCGATGTCGCCATCACCACCATGCTCGAACACCTCGCCGAGTCGAACTACGCGGCGCTTGCTCGTCGGGCGGCGCGCATCCTCCAAGAAGAAGCGTTTCACTTGGAGTATGCGGAAGGGCGCGTGCGCGATTTGGCGGCAACGGAAGAGGGGCGGCGCGCGCTTGCCGGCAGCATCGAATCTTTGTTTCCGGAGATGATGCTCTGGTTTGGACCGCAAGGCGAACCGGGAGTCAAAGCACTGCGACAGGAAGCGTTGATCGCTGGCGACAACGAAACGTGGCGACAAAGCTATCTGGCGCGCATCATGCCGCTGCTTTTGGAGACCGGCGTGCAACCGTCGGCGAGCCCGCAGTGGGATATGCGCCGACGGCGCTGGGAATACGAGGAACCACCGTGGCAGAACTGGGATCCGCTGGAAAGACGCCTGAAGCTAACGCGCACGATGAACTCGTCGCCTGTCCTTGGTGCGGATCAACCGATGTCGAACAGCTCGGAGATTTCGGACCGCAGTTGATGACGACCCCATACGTCTGCCGATGTTGCGGTAGCCCCTTCGAGCGCATTCGCCAACGAGGTGAAATGGATGAGGCTTCGATGAAGGATCGGCGTTCTGGTTTTTGAATATTGGGAGCCGCGAAAGACTACCATGCCGACCCAAGCTCTCGATCTGGACCAATTCACGGACAAACAATTGCGTTTGATCTGGGCCACCTACAAGCTGTGCAGCGAAAAGGGCCTGCTCGATCTATCGCTGCAAAGCGTGGCCGATGAGGCGGGCGTAAGCAAAGGCATCGTCCTCTACTATTTCAAGACAAAAGAGGAATTGGTTCACGCCACCATGCGTTGGGTGCTCGGGCGCGTGGCCGAACGCATCCGCCGCGCCGTCGCCAAAGCCAAAGCTCCGAAGCGAAAGATCGCGGCCATGATCGACGCGATCTTCGTCGAAGCGGAAGCCAACCGCCGCTTTTATCTCACCTACCTCGATTTGATCGGTCTGGCTGCGCGCAACGAAAAGTTCGCGCACTTGACCGCTGACGTGCGTGCCATCGAAGAAGGCCTTTATGCCGAGATCATCAGACTAGGGACCGAACGGCGCGCTTTTTGCGTGCGCAACGTCGCCGAGGCGGCAACCGTCGTGCGCGCCATCATCGATGGACTCTTCGTCGCTTGGTTGCAGGAGGCCGACTGGCAAGCGAGTCACCGGCGCTACCGTCGGCTCTGCAAGGAAGCTGTGCTCGCATATTTGGCGGCGCTGGGCCAAATCGAGAACGACTAACCGCGCCTTTCGCTTGCGAAGGCGTCAAGCGCCTCTTCCCTTCTTGCCCTTGAATCCGCACTCGCCCGGCTTGTAACTCTCCGCTTCCAGTCGCAGCGCGACTTTCACCCCTTCCACGTTGACCCAGAACCTCTGCAGTAGTATTTTATGGCGCGGCTGCCTTGGCGGAAAAGGGCGTAAATCCGAAACGTCAGCAACAAACGTAAATTCCTACGAACCGGCAAATTGCCGAACACACTGCTTTTTCGGAGGGCTACAAAATGAGAAAGCTCGTCTGTTTGACGTCGCTATTTCTTCTCTTCGTTGTCGGTGCATACGCGCAAACACCCAAGAAGTCGCTCTACGAGCGGCTCGGAGGCGAGGCGGCCATTTCAGCCGTAGTGGACGACTTCGCTCAAAGAGTGCTGGCCGATCCGCGCATCAACCAGAAGTTCGCCAAGAGCAACGCACCGCGCCTGCTCTACTTCCTCAAACAGCAAATCTGCGCAGCCACCGGCGGCCCGTGCAAATATCAAGGGCGTGACATGAAGACGGCCCACAAGAACATGGGCATCACCGACGGCGAGTTCAACGCGCTGGTGGAAGATTTGGTTGCAACCCTCAACAAATTCAACGTCCCGAAGCCGGAACAGGATGAGCTCCTGGCAATTCTGGCGCCGATGAAGTCGCAGATGGTCGAAGTCCAAAGCGATGCGACGGGAACGCCGCTCCCAGCGAATTTCAAACCAGCTCCGCCGCTGCCTGAAAAGAAGATCAAGCAAGGTCCCTTTCCCAAGAAGAAAGGCTCGATGAAGAGAGCAAAACGCATGTAGCTATAACGACGAACAGGCTGGGTGAGCACACGATGGGCGACGTTCTGTTTGCTTACCCATCGTGTGCTCGCTCGACCGAGCCGATCAACGACGAAGGAGAACAGATGAAGGTTAAATCCTTGCTCGCCTCAATGCTGCTGGCAGCGAACATCGCGGTCGCCACCGCTCCAGCACAGAAGGCGCAACACAAGAAACGACGCGCAGCAGTGGCGAACGTGGCGATGACGAACTTTGAGTTCAAACCCAAAGAGTTGCGCGTCAAAGCGGGCACTACGGTCGTTTGGACCGACGAAGAAGGAACGCATCAAGTCACCTCGGATGATGGGCGCAGCTTCTCGTCGCCGACACTGAACCCCGGACAGGTCTTTCGTCACCGCTTCACCAAAGCGGGGCGCTATCCATACTACTGTTCTTTTCACGGCGGCAAAGGCGGCAGCGGTATGTCCGGCATCATCATCGTTGAAAAGTGAGCTTCGACCCGCGAACGAGGTGCGCACGCTCCCGACGGCGAAACAGATTGTCATCATCGGAGAACAGTCTTTGGTCGCCGAGGTCATTCCTTTCCCTACTTAAATCGACGAAGCTCCGGGCCAGAACATTCATCAGCCACCGCCGCACACCTCTCTTTCTTCGAGTCGACGAAGGCTCGCGTCTGAATACCCGAATGAAATCTCTCAACGCGACCTCTTTCCTCACTTGAGTCGACGGAGGTCCCCGCCTTTCTTCAGATCAAGGCGGATGGCGTGCCTGAACAGGGTCGATCTCGCCTAACTCGGCATTGTCTCCGAAGCGAAATTCGATTAGGCTAACCAAAGCTTGCAATCGCGCATATCTCAATACGGGAGCGTGAAAACAATGCCTTGCCCTACGAACCTTCGATCATCTTTGGTCGCACTGGCGCTGTCGCTCGCAACGCTCACGTTTTGGACCTCCGTTCGAGCGACCTCATCCATAGCGCAAACGCAATCAGCCAATAGCCCCTCTCAACGCGCCGACCAAAAGCGCGCAAAAGGACAAGACCAAAAACCGACCGGTGCCGCAGCAGCTCTCGCAAGCGATCTAGGTGAACGCGACGCTTCGCCGTTCGAAGGGCGCGCGCTGATCCTTTTGGATCAGATCCTCGCTTCGCTCAAAGAGGTGGACGAAGCTAAATTGCGCATTCGCGCGCAAGCGCAGATCGCCGATCTGCTCTGGAAGTACGACGCGGCGCGCGCGCGCCGTCTATTGGAGGGAGCTTTTCGCGCCGCCAGCGATCTCAAAGAAGAACGTTCGTCTTCGCCTCCACCCAGCAGCCGCTCGGACGCGCTGTCGGCTACGCAGTCGCGACTCATCTTGCAGGGCGAAATCTTGCGCATCGCCATCAAACATGATTCCGAGCTAGCCGAACGTCTGGTCAAAACCATCTCCGAGCAAGCTAGCCAATCGGAGGGACAAAAAGTCGAGGACGCATCTCAAGATGCGCTGAACCGCTTGTTCAACCGCTCGTTCGTACTCTTGCAAATGGCCTCGACGATCATGGGGAGCGACCCGGCGCTGGCAGCGCGGCTCATCCGACAAAGCCTCGACACCGACGTCAATCCGATGTTCGCCGGCGTTCTCTTCATGCTCAAGGTGCACGACCGCGCGCGTGCCGATGAAATCTATCGCGTAGCGTTGCAAAAGCTAAAACTCCAACCCGCGGGAAACGTTCTGATGTCGCTCTCTGTTTATGCCATGCCCACTCCTTTCATGGCTTTCTTGCCGCTGAACCTAAGCACACTGAGCGCGCGAGAGAGGGCGGTTCTGAACGATGATCCGCAGCTCGCCCGTGAGTACCTTGAAGTCGTGTTCGCCAAGCTCACGGAGTGTGCCGAAGCGTCGCGCGCCGGCGGGGGAGCAGAGATGGGCAGGGATTCTTCCTGCCTTGCGACGGCGCAGATGCTCGCGCCAGCGTACGATCGTTATCTACCGGACAAGAGCGCGATGGTGCGCGCCTTACGCGACGAACTGCAGAGACGAGCCGGCGAAGACGCTGACCCAGCTTATCCCTTATTTGAGAAAGAATCGGCACAGGAATTGATCTCCCGAGCGGAGAACGAAAAGGAAGAGCTCAAGCGCGCCTTGCTCTATTTCCGCGCCACGCGAGAGCTGGTTCGCGAACGACGCTTCGCTGAAGCCATCTCGACTGCGGACAAGATCGAGAGAGAAGACTTCAGGAGTCTCGCCGCTGATCTAACGCGCTTGCAAGCGGCTTACTCGCACATCAACGATGGGGATTTTGACACAGCGCTGCGTTACGCTCGCCAAATCTCCCGGTTACAATTTCGGGCCATCGCGTTCGCGAACATGGCCCAGGTGGCGCTCAATCGCAATGATCTAGCGCGAGCAGCCGAATTCGTCGATGAAACGCGCAGGCTCATCGAACAGAGCGAGGATAGCCCGGAGAAGATCCAAGCGCTCATCATTACGGCAGGCGTCACGGCGCGATTCGATGCGCTGCGCGCCTTCGATTTGATGCGGCGAGGTGTTGAGCTGGCGAACCGGCTGGACGAGAACCAACGAGCCTCAGTCGACCTATTCTCGCCGTCGGCCATGAGATTTTCGCCGGAGGATCCTTTGAGCATAGCGACCCCCTTTCGACTCCTCGCACGCGCCGATTTCGACCGCGCGCTCGAACTAGCGCGCAGCTTCAAGAACGCCGAACGGCGGATCATAGCGCAAATCGCCATCGCACACAGCGCTCTTTCCGAGGAGCCGAAAAAACAAGCGAACCAATAGCTTCTCGGACGAAGAGCTGAAGCGGGCGGCGACGAGGTGATGAAAGTCCGTAAAGGAACAAGCGAACAAACAGCTTCCCAACGAACGGGCGATCTGCCTGAGGTGCCAAGAGCACCGTGCAAACCAAACGCCACGAGCTAATACGCTTCAGATGCCGATAGCCCCGAACGCGCTCGGTCGGATGTTGTGCCGAATTACTCCGAGGTTTAAGATGTTGGGTCGGTGACGCCGAAGGACGCGATGCTAATTCGCTGTCCGCGCTTATGTTTTGAAAGCCGTTGTGAAGATTTCATCGCGCGGATAACTGAAGCGTGAAACAACTCACGTTGCTGGAAAGCGAACGAGAAAAGAGCATCGTGCGCGCGGCGGATGGAACGCGCGAGCCGCTTTCGGTTTGGACCGTCGGCCATTCGACGCGAAGCTCGGAAGAGTTCGTAGCATTGCTGACCGCGCATCGAATCGAAGCGCTGATTGACGTGCGCCGCTATCCGACATCGCGGCGTTATCCTTGGTTCGGTCGCGAAACGCTCAGCGAGCAGCTTTCACAAGCGGGGATTCTCTATCTTTGGCTTCCTCAACTCGGTGGTCGGCGACAATCTTCTCTGTCATCCAAGAACACTGCGCTCAAGAACAGGTCGCTTCGCGGCTACGCCGATCATATGGAGACGGAAGAGTTTCGCGCCGACATCGAGCGCGTCATCGCTTTCGCACAAAGTTTTCGCACGGCGCTCATGTGCGCCGAAGCCGTCTGGTGGCGCTGCCACCGAAGCTTGATCGCAGACTACTTATTTGCGCGTGGGATCATGGTGATCCATATCCTCGATCGCAAGACGAGCGCGGAACACACCCTCACGCCAGCGGCGAAGATCATCGGTGGGAGACTGAGCTACGAACCCTGAACGTCGGTTTTCGACCTTCTTCCTCGGCGCGAAGCGGCAGGAGGCTGAACTACGCTCCAAGTCTTAAACGCTGGTCCAGCGATGTGAGGCTTCTCGCTTGAAGGATAAGGCTATTCGCCCGTCTCACCATTTTCTTCGAGCGCGAGATAATAGCTCACGGCCCGTCCAATTCGCTTTCTCCGTTCGAACGGGCGCGCTAAAAGATCAAATGGAGAAGCTCCACGAGGCGTTGGCGCGAGGCGATGAGCACGATACCGTCCAGCAAGAGGAGCGCCGCACCTTGCACCGCCACGCCCGCACCGTGCCCGCGCCACGCAGCCGCATGGCGTACGCCGTTTTTACCCGCAGCGAGCAGGGCCAGACCGACGACGACGTAGGCGATGTTCAAACCAGTGTTGAGAAGCAAGATGTCATGCCAATTCCTCTCTGCACGGAAGACCTCAGCCCATAGCGGCGGCGGAAGCTGTCTCGCAGAAGATAGGCCGACGACAGCGATCAACAGGTCGATCGCTCCCCATGCGGCGTTTTGCACCGCGAATCCGCGAAAAACAGCCCCCCTCCTTGAAAGAAAGAGCGCCGCGCCGAAGATCAGGCTCGCTCCACCCCAAACCGCCAGTCGCCACAAATGACGTCGCTCGTCTTCCGCCCTTTGTTGCGCGAGCGCGATCAGAGCGTTTTGATCGGATGCGCCCGTCAAAGCTGCCAGCGCTGAAAACAGCCCAACGACAAGCACCAATGCCGCACAGATCAACAACGCATGGCGCAAGCAGGGCCGCGCGCGCTTTTCACGCTGCTGCTTGGAGAAAAGATCACATGTTTGATGGGGCGCGCGAGACATCTAGTCTCAATATTTATCACAAGCGCGAGTCGCATGCGAATCCCCATCATCCTCCGACTTCAAAGCGACGCCGTGCTCCATGTCCCAAACTACCCGAGCATAAGCTTATGTTTGCCAAAGATTATTGACGCCGACAGCAAAGTTTTGAGGGTATGCCCCAAACTACCCGAGCATGAGCTTATTTTCGCTGCGCTCATCTTCGAGGGACGCTTGCTCGATCCTCTTTTCTTCTCATCGGCGAGACGACGCTGGACCACTCTGCACGAGGGCCGTTCGTCCGTCTCCGGCTGAGACGAGCACCAACTCTCTCTCCGGATGAATACCGCGAGGCATCGCGGTCAACAAAGATTTGATCGGTCCGATGGTTTGCGCGATGGCGGATCCGCTCGCGTTGGTCTTGAACTTGACGAGCGTGGTTGGAGTCTCGCGACGATCTTTGCTCACGAGTTGCAAAGAGTACTCTGCGTTCGGCGCCAATCCGGCAGCGGCGATCTGCAAATGATCCACCAAACCCAAAGAGTTGACGACTACGGTCGCACGCCCTTTTCCGTCCGAAGTCGAGGCCAGAGCGACGTGCAAACGTTGCGCTGCTTCGTCGAGCGGCGCAAGATTTTCCGCGCCCGTGCTGGTCAGCGCTGCATTCGGCACATAGACCAAAGCCTGCGGCAACTGACCTACGGGGATCGTCGCGACGATGCGATTTTGAAGCGTATCGATGACCTGCACGGCATCGCCGTTCTCTAATCCGATGTAAACGCGCTTGCCATCAGGCGATCCCCAGATGCCATGTGGCAAGTCGCCGGTTTGGATCGTCGCCACGAGCGTCGGCGCAGTTCCGCGCCGATAGACTTTAACCTCGTTCGTCCCACCGACGGTAATGTAGGCGAAGCGTCCCTTTTCGTTCTCGAGCAAAAAGACGTGGTTGGTTATCGGTCCAGTGTCCAACACCGCCAGCGTGCGAAAAGGCGGATCTGCACTGATGACTTGCGTTCGTCCCACGTCTTTGAGCGTAAACCAGACTTCGCGGCCGTCGGAGCTAACAGCCAAATTGGGAGAAAAGGGACTGGCTTGTTCGACCTTGGCGACCACTTCATGTCGCTGCACATCGATAACGCACAAAGTCGGCGTGAAACTCGATGGGACAAAGGCGTATTTTCCGTCCGGACGAAACAGCACCATCCCCGGTCCATCAACCGTCGTGATGCGGCGCAGCTCTTTCATCTGCACCGGATCGATCACGCTGATGTAGTTCTCACCTCGCACGGCAACCCATAGCTCGCGCCCGTCGGGCGTAAAAAAGGCTTCGTGCGGCGAACGACCGACATAGACCACGCCTTTGACGCGATTGGAGGCCGTATCGATCAAGGTGACCGAGTTCGAGCCGATGGAAACGACTGCCAACGTGCGTCCATCGGGTGAAAAGCCGAGGCCGTGAACCAGCAACGCGCCTTTATAGAGCGGACTCAAACCGGCAATGAATGGGTCGCCCAAGCGGATGATGCCGAGCAAACGGTTGGTCGCTGGATCGACGACCGAAACGGTGTTGGAGATCTGATCCGCCGTATAGACGCGATCTCGCGCATAGGATGTTTGCGCTGCCGTTGGAATCACGAGCGAGACCAACGACGCACAGATGATCAACGCCCGGAGCACGCCCACATAGCGAGCGCTTCTTGTCGCTCGAAGAAGAAGGCTTGCGCCCATGGCATGAACTTCAAGTGAGATTCTGATCGCTTCTTTCGTTTTCCGGTGGTTCGCTTGCAGCATCGTTCTTCGCCTCATTTCGACTTCTCCTCCGAAGACGCGTCGGGCCGTTTTTGAGGTTCCTGTCGGATCGCACCGCGCTCGTGTCGCTCTAACCACAACCTCATCAGTTCGATTTCATACTGTTGTTCAGCGATGATCTGTTGCGCCAAACGTCTCACCCGTTCGTCTTTGCCATAAAGCAGAACCGCTTTAGCCATGTTGATCGCGCCTTGATGATGCGGGATCATCGCAACGACGAAATCGTGATCTGGATCGCCCGTGCGCGGGGCTGCTTCCATCTCTTTGTGCATGAGCGCCATCGCCTCGCTCATCAATTCGGGGAAACTTCTTTCCGTCGAGACGATGAAATCTTCGCCTCGTTGTGCCTCGCTCTTGCTATGCCGATGCTGTTCTCCCCGCGCCCATATGCCATAAGTCAAAACGGCGACCCCCGTTATGAAGATGACACCTCTTCCCTGTCTCACGATTTGCCCTCCTCTGGTTTCTCAACCGAAGCGTGTGGCAGCCGCAGTTGCAAGACGCACGGCTTCGTCATGCGAGACGCCGCCGACCAAAATCATCGTCCGAGCCGCAACGCGCACTTCGGCAACGCGCACGCCGCTTAAAGATGCGATGCGAACCCGTACTTCTTCGGGTGCCTCCCGATCTGTCCGCAGGTTAATCAACACGGAGAGATCTCGCTTCCCGTCGGCGAAGACTAAGTGGGCGTATCTGTCACCGAGAAGATTGCACTCGCGTGCGCGCACCAATTTAAACCCCGTCCCCTCGACCAGATCAACCACCTCATCGCGCGCGAGTTTGGCTGCCAAAAACGACCGCGCTCCCGTTTCTCCTTCGTACCAATCGCGCGGCTCCCGTTCAATCACCTCATGACGATGGTGTTCCGCCGCCGCTTCAAGCAAGGAGGTCTCCCGCGTGAGCCGAACGACGAAAAACAGAGCCAAAGCGACCATCAGTGATAGCCCGCAAGCGGCGAAAGCCAACCTTTTGAAACCGAGGTCTGGCGACGGTAACCATCGACTGCCGCTTCGCTTCATATGCCGCTTCACGCGCGCAATCACAAGCTGTGAATCGACCGGCACGGCTCCGCAACTACGGCGCACAACTTCGTCGGCCCAACGGTCAGCTTCGAGCAAGCGCGCGCATCGTTCGCAAGCGGGGAAGTGCCCTTCCAAGGCAGCTCTCCTATCGCGATCCAGTTCGCCCGACAGATAAAGCGGTATCAGCTCCTTTACATCTTGACAGTTCATTTAAGATACCATCGCATAATTCGTCTGGGGCTTTTCAAACCTCTCTCCCTGTGGCCTTCTCCAATGCATCGCTCGCTCATCTGTACCCGAGCAACCGGCGCAATTCGGCGCGCGCCCGACTCAACCGCGACATCACTGTGCCAATCGGCAGATCGAGCATCTGCGCGATCTCTCGACACGTGAAACCCTCGACGGCCGCAAGCAACAACACCGTTCGATGCTCTTTGGACAGAGCATCAAGAGCAGCCAATGTCTCTGCAGATTTTGGGAAGTAGGCTTGCTCTGAAGCATCGATCAATGGGACGAAGCGGCGCTCACGACGACGACGCTTGGTAGCCAAGTTCAACATGATCTTGAAGAGCCAAGCCCGACAATCCGTCCCACGCTCAAAGCGATGAAAGGAACGCCACGCTGCCAACAAAGCATCTTGAACAAGATCCTCGGCGCTGGACCGATCAGGAGCCAGACGCAGCGCTACGCGCAACATCCTCGCCACATGTGGCAGGACCAAAAGCTCGAACTCCTCGACGTCAGACCTTTCTTCCTTCAAGTCGAGATCCGCTTCGGCGTTGTCATTCAGCAGATCGAGCGAAAGGGAGCGTGCCGTCGCCCTACCGGACGCCACGCTCCAAGCTGTTGAGTTCGCTCTCATCTTCTCTGCGTCGCGCGGGGCAAACGTTCTCATGGATTGATGAAAAACATCACCTTTTCGACCTTGGAAGCGAGCCCAAGCGCCTCCAAGTCGCGTTCATCAATAGTGCCATCGCCGTTCGAGTCCGGCACCACGTCGGGCGCATCGTTGTAGATTCCGTCGCCGTTGAGATCGTCAACCACCGCCACATACAACGTGCTTTGCGTATTGACGCCGAAAAAAGGCGCACCGACGATCCACGTGTCCCACAACTCCGTCTTACCCTCTTCCAGATTGGTGATGCCCGTCAAGTTGAAGAGGTTGGCGAGATTCTGACCGGGTCCGGCCCCCAACCTCGTCGTCGAAAGCAACACGACCAATCCGGGCAGTCGGTCATCTTTGCCAACCGAGAAAGTCCCTGGGAAAGGAGGGATGTTATTGTGGGCTCCCGGGCCGGTCAGTTGGAATCCATTGAAGCCGGTCGCCCGCAGTGGCGCATCATACTCGATCGCCAAATCAACGAACCAACCTCGACCGCCGACACCAACCCGATAGTTCTTCTCTGGGGCGAAGACTTCTACCCGAACCGGGCGACGTCCTTTGCCACGCTCGGCTTTTTGCGCAAACAGCGGCGCGCCGAACAGCGCGAAGACGAAAACCAGCGCGAACAGTTGATCCCTCCTGAACATCGTTGATGGCTCCTTGAGATTTGATTTAACCCTTCAATTAATGTAAATCCCGCATGGAAGGGTTTTCATCCACAAAGTCGAAAAAATTATTTCCGGTGCCATGCTCTTCGCCACCGGAATTCGACCAAGGAGACTGAAATATAAAACATATGAAAGACGAAAAACTGAAGGTCTTCTCAGCCGCCGAACGGTTGAGCTTTACGCAAGCGGCAGCGGCGCTCTATTTGATGCAACCTGCCTTGACGCTACAGATCAAAGCTCTCGAACGGGCGCTCGGCGCGCGTGTGTTCAATCGCGCGGACGGTCGCATCCAATTGAAGGTCACACCAATCGCTCCGGGACGCCGCCTTGTCGAGCACATTTTTCAAACGCACCCCTGTCCATAAGCATTGCCCATCGCCCCGTGGTCCCATTGCCCACCCAGCACGCGCGGGTTGAAGAAACTACACGAGTTGCCCGAACATTGATTGACGGCGATTAAGGAGACTTCCTCGAAGTCGCGCCGTAGATTTTCGACCGATAGCTCAAGCGGACGCGAGATGTGACCGCCTACTCGCAAACGAAAGGAACGGGATCGCCATCGGTTGGAATCCCTTCCAGATGCCACCGCACGAAAAAGCCTCGTTCGGCGTAATATCCTGACGAAAATAATGCAACGGCGTCTCTAACTGTGGAGCGCGATCCTGGCTTAACGTGACCGGAGATTTTCGTAATTGCCGAATCGGTTAGACCGACCCGGTTTCGATCGAGACGGCTTGGACGCAAGGCGCAAGATCGCAAGGACATGAGACCGCTTAGCCGCATGGAGGAAGCCCAGGTGGAACGCGAATGGGGCCTATCGCAGAATTCATTTTCCTATCTGTGGTGCATGGAGGAAGCCCAAGTGGAACGCGAATCGAAAACTGCTCTTATCCAAATGACGGTGTTGACCGTCTTTCTCGGTTCGGGGAAACAACCCTGCTCAATCGCATCCCGATGGCGAATCACGGCAAGCACATCGCCCTCATTGAGAACGAATTCAGCGAGATCGGCATCGCTCAAGAGCTGATCATCGGCGCCGAAACAGCCTTCAGAGATGCCACCTCATCTTCGGTCTCGATCTGCGATGACGCCGTTAAAGCCGGGCGCTGCTGAATCTCCCCAGCGGGGAGATTCTCGGCGGCCATCTCGAACGACGTGCGACGTTAACGTCGGGCGCAATTTGGTCAAGGATTGAACCGGAAATTGCAAGGCCGACGGCACCGTTCATTTGGAGAGCTTGAGCTGTTCCAACTCCTTTAGCAGGGCGAGCGTTGCGCTGACGGCTTGCAAGGCGCGCTGCGCGCGCGGCACATCGTCACGCGGCCCTTGTCGGATAACGCGTTCCAAGTCGCGCTCCGTGTATTCGAGGCGTGTGCGCACGGCCTCGAGCGCTTCTTTTCTCTCCAGCAGCGCTTCCAGTGAGGGGTAACGGAAAAGATCGGCAAGCCCCTCTTTTTCGTCGCCCTCTGATCTCGGCTCCTGCTCGAAAAGGCTCATCTCGCTGCCTCCGCCGCCGATTCAAAAGAAGGTTGCCTTGCGACTCGCGTCTTGTGATACTATGAGCGGCGCGCTCATGTCAACGAACGCGCTTGACGTTCGCTCTTTATAGAAGTCCAGCGCCGAAGTTGAGCGTTCGACCGTCCTCGCTCGCTTTCTTATGGCTCTGAAGTTGATCCTCAAAAAACAGACTTCAACGCCCAATGAACCACCCCTCGCTGAGCGCGTGGTCAATGCCGAAGACGTCATCACCATCGGCAGCGATCCGACGGCGACGCTGGTTGTCAACGATTCGCGCCTTGCATCCGAACACATCACCATCATCAGAGAAGGCGATCAGTGGACGCTCTTCAGCCACGCGCCTGACACCTATCTCAACGGCGAAGCGATCCCGCCCAAAGCTCCGCGTCCGGTAAAGATCGGGGATCGCATCGAGTTGCTCGATTTCGTCATATCGCTCTCATCCGAAGCGCCGACCGGAAAAGAGGAACAGATGGGGGCAACAACATCTGGCGCCACCGAAAGACCGGGAAGCTTTGCGACCATCCTCTCCAGTCTGCGCAACGAAGAGGACAACTTTTACTTCATTCTTCACCAGCCGGATGCAACCACTGAGCGCGTGCTCATCCAGAACGCTGAGATGCTCATCGGATGGGACGAGAGCGGGGAACGCATTACGTGCGATCCGCTCAAAGTCGTCATCGTGCGCGCGCTGGCGCGCAAAGATTGGTCCGGCGTCGTTCTTGAACCGCGCGGGCGCCATGCGGTCAGCGTCAACGGCGAGATCTTGAATCAACCGCGCCGTTTGCGCAACGGGGATCGCCTCGCACTGCTGCCTTCGGATGAAGCGACCGCAGCCGCACAAAACTGCTACATCACCTTCCATGAACCGGCAGCGCTCGCCGTCTTGGACTCGATCCTCCCACAGGAATTGCCGCCGCCCGTCAACCCGCTCACGTCAAGCGAAAACGCTCTCGCCACGCACGACTCGCCGGAAATTGTCGCAAGTAGCCTCGGCCCGACCGCAGACGATAGATCCGTGTTGCAACGAAGATTCTTCGGCTACTTCACGCTCACCGAGATCATCATCATGGTGATCGGAACGCTGCTCGCCGCAGTGGTAATTTTTCTGATACTTGAGTATTCTTGAGCCATTCCGATGTGCCCTACGGTAATGAACCGGCAGCGCTTTTTTTGGGGGTTCGGCATGGACAAAATCCTCGCCTCTCTGAAGCCGATGCTGGCGGAGATCAGAAAAGGGGACGTTTCCCTGCTCCTCGCCCGTCACAGCGATCTTCTGCTTCCGCTAGCCTTCATCATCGTCATCGGGATCTTCTTCGTTCCGGTTCCGACGTTCATCATCTCGGCGCTGATCATCATCAACCTAGCCATTTCGGTCATCGTGTTGATGACATCGCTTTACATCTCAAGCCCGATGCAGTTTACGTCTTATCCGTCGATTCTGCTGTTTACGACCATCTTTCGCTTGGGCTTGAGCGTGTCGGTGATGCGCAGCATCTTGGACCAAGGCTACGCGGGCGAAGTCATCGAGGCGCTGGGTCATCTGACGGCGCGCGGGAGCATCATCGTTGGGGCGGTGATGTTCTTGATGATCCTCGTGGTGCAGTTCATCGTGGTCGCCAAGGGCGCTGAGCGCGTAGCAGAAGTGGCGGCGCGTTTTACGCTCGATGCCCTTCCGGGCAAGCAGATGGCGATCGATGCCGACATGCGCGCCGGTTTGATCACGCAGGAACAAGCTCGCCAGATGCGCGCTGCGCTGCAGAAGGAATCGCAACTTTACGGCGCCATGGATGGCGCGATGAAGTTCGTCAAGGGCGATTCCATTGCGACAATCATCATCGCACTCATCAACATCGCCGGCGGGCTGGCCATCGGCGTCGGGTCCAAGGGGATGAGCTTTGCGCAGGCGGCCCACAAGTACACCATCATGACCATCGGCGACGGTCTGGCGGCGATCATCTCGTCGTTGCTCATCACCTTCTCGGCGGGCATCGTCGTGACGCGCGTCTCAGCAGAGGAAGAGCGAACCAACATCGGTGCCGACATCACGCAACAGTTGCTCGCCAATCCGAAGCCGTGGCTCGTCGCCGCCGGGCTGCTTTTGCTGCTCGCCATCTTGCCCGGCATGCCGCACATTCCGCTCTTGATCGTCGGCGCAGGGCTGGCGGCCATTGGCTACAGTCTGTTGCGCACGCAACGCATCGCCGAACAGGAGGAGGCCGAGCGTCGAGCTAAAGCTGGCACTGCCGAGGGGCAGGACGACCTGCAACCGACCTTTGCCGTGCCGCTCGCGGTGGTGGTCAGCTCGGAACTAACGCCGCTCATTGATAAGAACACGCCGTCGGGCGCGCGCTTTCGGGCTGAACTGCCGAAGCTCCGCTCGTCGCTCTACTACGATCTCGGCGTGCTGCTGCCTAATTGCTACGTCAGCGGCAACGCGCCGCTCAAAGCCCATCAGTACTTCATCGCCATCAAGGAGGTGCCGGTCGTCTATGGGACGATCAAGCCCGATTGCGTCTACGTCAACGACTCGCTGGAGAACATCCGCGTCTTCGGCCTTGACGGCGAAGAGGTGCGCAATCCCGCCGATCTGCGACCGGGGACATGGATCCCAGCCGCGCAGCGCAGCATCGCTGAAATGGCTGGCTTGAAGGTGTGGGAACCGGCGGAGGTCATCACGCTTCACCTTTCGATGGTGATGCGCAAGTACGCTCACGAGTTCATCGGCATTCAGGAGGCGCAAGGGCTGCTTGATTTTGCCGCGCGCGGCGTACCCAAATTGGTCGAAGAGGTCGTCCCCAAGATCATCACCATTCACCAGTTCACGGACGTTCTTCACAGATTGGTCCAAGAAGGGATTTCGATTCGCGACGTAAAGACCATCCTCGAGGCGTTGAGCGAATGGGGACGCATCGAAAAAGACGCGGTCATGCTCACCGAATACGTGCGCTCATACATGAAGCGCTACATCTCCTTCCGCTACACGGGTGGGCGTGATACGCTCTTCGTCTATTTGCTCGATCCGGAGATCGAAGACGTCGTGCGCAGCGCGATCCGACGCACTTCGACGGGATCTTTCTTGTCACTCGATCCGACGATCTCGCACGATATTATGGCAGCGATCCGCCGTGAGATCGGCACGCCGCCGCCCCACGCGCAAAAGCCAGTGATTCTAACCGATATGGAGCTGCGCCGCTTCGTGCGCAAGCTGGTCGAACTCGAATTCCCAAACCTATCGGTCCTCTCCTATCAGGAATTGACGCCGGAGCTGAACATTCAGCCCATCGGGCGCATCGCCATGCGCGCCGCCGCCGAAACACAAGGGTTCGCCGCGAGCCGCGAACTACAGGCCGTTTCTGTAGCTTCTTTGGCTGAACGCTACTAGAGGCGATCTCAGAAATGCCCGAAACGGCGCGGCAGGTTTGAAGAATGCCCGGTGAATCGGACGCTCAATGCTATCAGCATGTGTTGATGAAGCGAGTTCTAGAAAGAGCCTGAGGTCTTTTGAGCCGTCAACTTCTACGGATCAAAATCGAGGCGAACGCCACTTGGCGCTCTGCATTCAGCTAGCGCGACCGCTGACTTTCGCCGATCCGAACCAAGGTGAAGGCGATCCGCCCATGCAAGGTAGATCTATGGTCGGAGCCGATCCGCCTGGACCGCCTCGTGCGATGTTGCGGTCAGCGAGAAGAGCCTCCGCCGACCCAACCGGGCAAAGGTCCCTGCCGCTGGCTTCTTAAGCTTTGTTTCCGACGCGCGCGGTGTGTTAATTTCGCTTGCGTTCCACGAAACGGCTGGATGGGGTGTCCCCATGCGACGCGCGATCTACCCCGGATCATTCGATCCGGTGACATACGGTCATCTTGACATCATCGAGCGAAGCTGCAAGCTCTTCGATGAGATCATCATCGCTGTCCTCGTCAACCCAGAGAAGCGTCCGCTCTTCTCCATTGAAGAACGGCAATCCATGCTTCTCGAAGTGCTCGCCGAAATCGACGCGGGCCGTTGCAGGCTGCGAGTCGAATCGTTCGAAGGGTTGCTCGTGCGCTTCGCCGTCGAGCGTCGCGCCAACGCCATTATTCGCGGCATCCGGGCCATCTCCGATTACGAATACGAACTGCAAATGGCCTTGATGAACCGGCGCTTGGAGCCGAAGATCGAAACGGTCTTCTTGATGGCTGCCGAAGCATACTCCTACGTCAGCTCCCGTCTCGTCAAAGAGATCTACCAACTCGGCGCCGCCGTGCAAGGACTGGTCCCGCCATCGGTGGAGGCGCGCATGCAGCGGAAGTTTCGGAAAGAGTGACAGAGTGAGGCACACTTTACCGCTCGGAAGACGAGGAACCGAGCACATGCAGCGGGAGTTTCGGAAAAGGTGACAGGGAACACAAGCCTTGCGCTCCGAAGGTCGCGCCATTCGTTTCGCTCGATTGAAAGAACCGACCCGATGCTAATTGAACTGAGCGGCCAAGTGCACCGCATCTCGCCGGCACAGTGCGGTGAGAACGCCATTAATTTCGATGCGCAATTCAAATTTTTTGAGTCGCATCTTGCCGGCACAGTGCGGCGAGAACTGGCTCGATCCCAGTTGAGCCCACTCGCTTTCGAAGTTTTTGAAGGCCGCCCCTTGTGGTAGACGAGGCCGGCGCTCGCCAAGCAACGAAGCCGGATTCGCTTTCGAAGCTTTGATAAGGAGCCGCACGGTTCGTTGCGAAGGCGTGCGGTTCCCTTCAGCGTTCTGTGAGGTGGGCCTCTCTCCCGTTCCGTAACTGGCGAGCCTCTCGCGTGAATTTTCCGGGTTCACGCTCCAAATAGGCATGCTATACTGCGCCCGTTCTTCGGAACCAACTCTTTCAAGGAAAGGGGTTCAAAATGCCAAGGGGCGACAAATCGAAGTACACGGATAAACAGAAGCGACAGGCCGAACACATCGAAGAAAGCTACGAGCGGCGGGGCGTGCCCGAAGAAGAAGCCGAGCGTCGCGCTTGGGCAACTGTCAACAAAACGACCGGCGGCGGCAAAAAACCGGGCGGATCCGGTTACGGCAAGAAGGTCAGCAAATCTTCGGCCAAAAAAGGGGGCAAGAAAGGGGGGCAAGCCAAGCGGACCTCGACCAAAAAAGCGTCGAAGAGCGAGAAGTCTGGTAAGAAGTCTGCAAAACGCGCGAGCAAGAGGTAGTATCTTTCGGGTCACGATGACGGCTGCCCGGCGGCCCGGTGATCAGGCGAGCATCGAGCCGCCCTTTACAAAGTCCGCGCTAGACGAGGTTGAGACGCTGGAGGTTTGCGGGCTGCTCCCCTCCGCACGTTTCGCCAAGCCCGCGTTGAACCATCTTCGAGCGAAGCGACTGAAGCGAGTGGCCTCATCGCTTCGCGTCTCGCGATGTGACGAAGCGGGATTGAAAAAATTAATTTCCTCGCAAACGGCGATTCTTGGTATCCTGCTCTTTCGAGCGAAAACGGCGAGAGGACGAAAGCGCAACAGAATGCTAGCCAGAACCAAGTTTCCGGTTGCAAACAACGTCGCCAAGATGCAAACATCTTCGACCTTGATGGCCATGCAAAAAGCCATCGAGATGCGGGCTGCAGGCATAGACGTGGTCGATCTCGGACCGGGCGAGCCCGATTTCGACACGCCCGAACACATCAAACAAGCGGCCATTGAAGCGCTGCGTGCGGGCGAAACCAAATACACGCCGACTGCTGGAACGCGCCATCTATTGACGGCGATCTTGAACTATTACCAACAACATTTCGGCGCGCGCTTCGATTCGTCGGAAGTGATGGCGACGGCAGGGGGCAAACAGGCGATCTTCAATGCCATCGTCTCGCTCGTCAATCCGGGCGACGAAGTGTTGATCCCAAAGCCGTATTGGGTCACTTTTCCCGAAATCGTCGTCTTCGCTGGCGCGACGCCCGTCTTCATCGAGACCGAAGAGACCGACTTCGCGCTGACGGCCGATCAGGTCCGTCGCGCCATCACGCCGCGCACGCGCTTGCTCATCATCAACTCACCATCCAACCCGTCGGGCCGCGTCATCCCGCCCGACGAGTTCCAGCGCATCATGGAAGTGGTCGCCGAAAATGACCTCTACGCCATTTCGGACGAGTGCTATTTGCAGTTCGTCTATCCGCCCGCCGAGGCGTGGAGCGCAGCGACGCTTGACCGCGCGCTGCTCGAGCGGCTATGCATTGCCGGCTCTTTTTCGAAGACATACGCGATGACCGGTTGGCGCGTGGGTTACGCGCTCGCACCGCGCGAATGGATCAGCGCCATGCTCAAAGTGCAACAACACTCGACGAGCAATCCGACCTCGATCGCTCAACGCGCCGCCGCCGAAGCCTTCAACGGACCGCAAGAGTGCGTCGCGGCCATGCTCGCCGAGTATCAGCGTCGCCGCAACTGGTTGATCGCTGCCTTGCGAGACGTTCCCGGTTTTCGCGTCATCGAACCGGAAGGAGCGTTTTACGCCTTTCCTGATGTGCGCGGTTGCTTGCGCGGACCGGTGCGCACCTCGGCGGAATTCACCCAAAGATTGATCGAAGAGGCCCACACGGTGGTCACCGACGGTGCCGGTTTCGGCGCTGAAGGCTTCATCCGCATCTCGTATGCAACGTCGATGACGAGGTTGCAAGAGGGAGTGGAACGGATTCGCCGTGTAGCCGAAAAGCTCGTTGGGTGACCCGTTCGCTTGGTCCTCTCGGCGAACTTCATCAACTAATGGTGAAAGGCCCGGCAAACATGGTTGACCGGGCCTTGGCGTTTCGTCGGCTCGCGTTGGAGATCTTCAGTAGATGTTAAACGTGTACTCCAGCCGCACGTATTGCGAGACAGGGCGCCCATCCTTCATCGCCGGGCGAAACTTGATTTGCTTGGCCGCGGCGATGGCGCGCTCGGTCAACCCATAGGGCAAACGCTGAATGGGTTGGATGTTGGTCACTTCGCCGTTGGAAGCGAGCACGGCGCGCAAAACGACCGTTCCCGTGATATTGTTCTTGCGCGCCTCTTCGGTGTACAACGGTTCAGGTTTGGAGAGGATAACGGCCTTTTGCGTCACGCGACTGGCCGGGAAAGGACCGACATCATCTCCTGTGCCGCCGCCGCTACCGCCACCGCCTATGTTCCGGTCGCCGCCGCCGATGTTGCCACCTCGCCCCGGACCATAACCGCCGCCGGATCCAGGCCCGATGCCTGTCCCTTCACCCGTGCCCATACCGCCACCGGTTCCCGATCCAGAAGAGGGCGTGCGCGAATTGGAACGCGGGTCGCCGAAATTCGGTGCCGGAATATCGCGGTACAACGCTGGGTCGATATCCATGCCGCCAGTGATCTTGGGAGGCTCCTTCAACTGCGGCGGCTCTTTCGGAATGGGGGCTGGAACCGGGGCGGGCGGTGGTATTTTGCCTTGTTGTACGGGTGCAGCTTCCTGTCGTCCGCCGCCACCACCGCCTCCTGCTCGCTCAAACTGCGGTTTGGAGCCTTCGCCACGGCCTTTGGCGAAGCCAGCACGTCCTTGCTCGCCCGTCCCGATGCCTTGATCTTTGGGCTTGGGCTGCTCCTCTTCGAGCGGGATTTCGGTGCTGATCATCCCCTTGAATTCCAAATCGTTTCGCGCTCGGTCGGCGACCGCTCGCCCACGCATTCGGTCGAGCGTAAGCACGAAGAGCACCACCGAGAAGACGATGACCAAAGCGAAAACGATGCCCGCTTGTACCTCGGGTCGTCCAAGCGAACGACGGAGCAAAGCTCCATAGCCGACGACCAAACGGCGCGTGAAGTCGACCGGGTCGCGCTTGAATTCCGGCCAAGTCAACTGCGATTGACGCCTGACCTCACGCAGCTCCGCCAGCAACCGTCGCCACAGCCCCTCATCCTCTATGATCGTCAAATGGAGTTCCGGTCTTTCCGTCGCTTTCGCCGCGACGATGAAAGACCCGTCCTCGGTCGCTCGCTGCGGACCGTTGTCGGCGAAACTCGGAGCCGACGCCTCTCCAGGGACCATCCGGTGTTGCCCATTGCTTGCGGCTTGGTGCGTCACAGCGCTCGGCTCTTCGTTCACGATCACGGACGCATGCAGCCCATTGAGCGGCGTGCCATCAACCGGGCAGAAACTGAATTGGTCGGTGAACTCTTCCTGACAAGTCGGACATCTTTTCATGGCTTCACCTTACAACCGCGCTTGCGAAAACGCAAAGCGCAGCGGAGATCGCAAACCGGATTCGGCTCGGTGGCGGTTCTCAGGCGCACCCTCATCGAGCCGAATTATAACTCAACATGATCGCGAGCGCGTACGCCGCGCGCTCATCAGCTAAGTGCTTGGATGCTCGCTTAACGTCAACGGTTGACGCCCGACGAGCGCTTCAGAAGCGAACGGTCAGGGACGAGGACGTCTGTGGCGGAGCCAGCTAAGGAACGACTCGCTAAACGATGACCTATTTCGTCGGCGGTTGACGCCAGCGAAAGAAGGACTCTAAACTTTGCTCTGCTCCCCGGAAGAAGAGAGATCCGCGCACGTCGAGGTCCGACAGTTTATTCGCGGCAAGGGGATTCCCTTGCCACTCAACTGACAAACGCTCGAAACGATGATGACGCGACCCATTCATCTGCTGCTCGCCTTGCCGGTCGTTTTGTGTCTGACGTCCGCGCTCTGTGCACATCAACTCTCCGCTGAACCGCAGCGCGAACAATTGCTGAACGGGCTGAAAATCCTGCTCCAAGTCAGAAACGCCGATCCGCACGTGTTGCTTCGGTTGCGCGTCCACAGCGGCGCGATCTTCGATCTTGCGGGCAAAGAAGGCACCATGGCGCTGCTCGGCGATGCGCTCTTCCCCGATCCATCGGTGCGTCGCTTCATCACCGAAGAATTGGATGGGAAACTGGACGTAACGGTCGCCCACGATTACCTCGAGATCACGCTCGTCGGCCCATCGCGAGACTTTGAGCGGTTGGTCGAGATCTTGCGCAACGCGCTGCTCAACCCGCTTCCCGATGAGGCGACCATCGCTCAACTGCGCGAAGCGCGTCGTAAACTCGTGCGCGAGACCAGCATCGCGCCCAACATCATCGCCGACCAAGCAGCGCTTGCGCGCCTTTTCGGCAACTACCCGCTGGGTCGCCCCATAGCTGGCACCGCCGACTCGCTCGCGCGCATCACGCGGGCCGATCTGCTCTTCGCGCGCGAACGCTTTCTCAACGCAAACAACGCGACGCTGGTCATCATCGGCGGCGTGGAACGCCTTCGCGCCATGCGTGCCGTGCGTCAACTTCTTGGCCCATGGCGCAAGAGCGAAACGCGCGTGCCAGCGACTTTTCGTCAGCCTGATCCGCCTGATCCCCGACCGCTGATCGTCAACCTGCCGGGTGCCGAAACGGCGGAGCTAAGACTGGCTGTGCGCGGCCTTGCGCGCCGCGACCGTGACCGTCCAGCGGCAGAGGTTCTGGCACTCATCGCGCAGGCACGTTGGACAGCAGCTTTTGCGCCGTTGGCGCGCGTAGCCGCCTTCGCCCGCCACAATGCGCACCTCATCTCCGGCGTTTTCGTCATGGGCGCGCCTGTGGGTCCGGCGGATGTGATTTCGGCTCTCGAAGCGGCGCGAAAAACGTGGGTCGAACTCAGCGCCAAGCCGCCCTCCGTCGAGGAGTTCGAACGCGCCCGGCGACAAAGACTGGCCGACATCAACCGCCCCCTTGATCGTCCAGAGGCGCTGGCTGCGCTCTGGCTCGACCAAGAGACTTACGGCGTGAACACATCGGACGAAGCGCGCGCGCTCGCTTCTATGTCGCCCGCCGATGTGCAGCGCGTCGCGGTCCGACTCTTCAAAGATGCGCCCGTTGCGACGGCGATTATAGGCGACGAGGAGGTGCTCAAAACCAAGGCCTCTGCTCTCTTCGTCCCCTGATGACGATGTAAAATCTTCATAAGTCAATTGCAAGATTACTGCAACCAAAGGTTTCTACAAAAGAGTTATTGTGTCGAACGTCAACGAGAACGGGCAAGATTTCGAGGCGCGAACTGAACACGCACGGCAGGTTCGTTCGATGTTCGCCTCAATCGCCGCCCGGTACGATCTTTTAAATCATCTGCTTTCGGCCAACGTCGATCAACGCTGGCGCCGTTTGCTCAGTGAGCAAGTGGCTGCGGTGCTGACCGATCGAAGCCAGCCGCGCCTTCTCGATGTGGCGTGCGGAACGGGGGACTTATCGCTTGAGCTGGCAAGAAGGTGCAAAGCAAAAGTCATTGGGTTGGATTTCTGCCGCCCAATGCTTGCCATCGCCAAGCGCAAAGCGGAAGCAGCCGCGCGACGAATACCATTCGTCGAAGCGGACGCGCTGCGGTTGCCGTTCGATGACGCAACCTTTGACGCTACGACCATCGCTTTCGGGTTGCGCAATTTGGCGGACCTGCACACCGGGCTTGAAGAGCTGCGCCGCGTGGTACGTCCCGGCGGAGCGGTCTTCGTCCTAGAGTTTTCGCACCCGGTGTTACCCGGCTTGCGTTCCCTGTTCGATCTCTACTTCACGCGCTTGCTGCCACGTGTCGGCGGATGGGTGAGCGGAAACAAAGGGGCGTATGAATATCTGCCCCGCTCCGTACAAGCCTTTCCGGATCAACGCCGCTTGGCCGAGATGATGCGCGAAGCTGGGTTGGAAAAGGTCTCATATCGAAATTTGACCGGGGGCATCGCGGCGATTCACATGGGAGTGCGAACACTCCCAAGGACGAGTTCGGTTGCGCACGATGCGCGCAACCTTTGATCGTAGTCCGAAGGCTCGCGTGATTGTGTTGACCCAATGGTAGTCGGGGCTGTTGGGTTGAGGGCGCTGGTCCTTCGGACTACGACCTCTTTTTCCAAGAGCGTTTAACTTCCGCCAAGAAATTTCAGTGCCATTGATCGCTAAAGCGTGCGCCTCGCCCGGCGCGCTCGTCTAACCCCACCAAGGGAATTCAGCGACTCAGAAGCGACGCCCAGCCCATTCTGCCGAAAGCCTCTGCGCAGGGAGATTTAGCGCCGCTCCCTCGTTCTCTCCTCAGCAGCGCCCGCTTGGTCGCAGGCATCACCCCACACGGCGCTCTTCTCCAAAATCCCCGCAAAACAGGCGCCTCGGGAATCACCAGGAAACTTTTTCCGCCAATCGCCGATAATAATTCTTAGAAGGCCAAATTTCTGGCCAGACTCTCAACTGTTGCGCGTCAACTGCTGCCACAAACGAGCGCGTTGACGGCAACAAGTCGAGCGCGTTGACGGCAACAACTGTTGTTCGACGCTGAAAACTTTTGATTTGCTAGGGAGGTGCGCAGATGAGTATCCGTTCGATAGGGAAGATTCAACACGAGACACTGGTTGACCCGCCTCAGGCTGAAACGGCTGCCACGCAGGCCGCCGAACAGGCGCAAGCGCAACCGTCCGGCGAGATGGTGAGAGCCGAGGCGCAATGGCAGCACCAAGTGCAGCGCTGGCATGTTTTGGCACAGCTAGAGCGCTCAACCAACGGTCAAGCCTCCAGTTCC
>NZ_PSLQ01000108.1:0-5423 GCF_040289685.1 Pyrinomonas sp. | reverse complement strand
ATGCAGTCGGGAACGATCCCTACACATCTCGCCGCGCGATTCGCCCGGACTCTTAGGATCTGGCTTGTCGTTGGAGTGTGAGAGCCAACTGATCGGTCGAGTTTCGTGGGCTAATCGAATCGAGTCCCAAAAACTCTTCGGTGAAAACCCGCCATGAATCAAGTTTTCGGGTCGCGTCTTGCGCGTTACGTTCGGCTTCTGCTTAACCGTTGTGAGAACTCAAGATGCGCAAAGTCGTAATCACGTGGCAAAAATTTCGTCTTCTGCCTAGCTGTTTTGAGAGCCCACCGATCAGTTGATCTCCCAAAAAACTCTTGCTCTGGAATCTCGCCAGTCGTAAAATGCGCGTCGTGCGTCACACCGTCGCTGGCGCGCAACCGATTACTGGCGGTGGGTTTGCCGTCGGATGCAACTCACATCGCACGGCGGCGCTTCGGCGCTCGTAATCCCTCATGGATCATCTTTCATAGGAGTCGGAGCTCAACTTCGTCCTTTATTGCGGCGCGGTTTTTTGTAGATTCAAAGTGGGTTCTCACGCTTTGAAGTTCGACTTCATATATCGTCGGTGTTGATCGGTCGTTCATCGTCGTCGAAGTCTCTTCCAGCACGTATCGAGACGGTCTCAAACGGCCAGCGAAGATGAACAATCAGGACGGAAAAGATTGGGCATCGAGATCCTCTTCCGGTTCGCGTCGCGGCGACCTCGCTTATCGGCTGCTCGAAATCCCCTTGTTGCTCGCCGAAAGATGGGGGTCAGGAGGAGATTACGACCAGCTTGATCCAGAAAATCGCCGTAAGCTTGCGCCCTTGTGTGGCAAGGATGAACATGGGAATCCTCTTAACGGACATCTTCATGCCTATTTTTTGCTTTGGCCTGATGAGGACGGCAACCCGACGAGGCTCGTCGTTTGGCGCGAAAAGCCTTTCGAGCCCAAAGAGATCGAGGCTCTTCTTAAAGCTTTAGAGCGCCCGATTCGATGGGAACCTGCAGCCCGCAAGTGGGGAATACGCTTATTGCCATTACCCTTTGAGATTTCTCTGCTAAAAGGAATGTTCGACGAAGCGCGAGTCTGGAGGAGCGTCACCCCTTTCGTCCCGCCTGCTGAACGCCATCGGTTTCGCAAAAGCAGGCGCGAGCGACCGAGTGAGACTGTGGAGAAGTTCGTCGAAAAACTGGCCAACAACAGAAGTCCCGTCGCGAGGGTCGAAAAGATCTGTGAGCCGATCTGGGTCAACCTACACGAGGCGCGCGAACGACGGCGTGCACGTAAAGAGACAGGCACGCCTTGGATGCGTCCCGGCTACATGGTCTGCGTTGAGTTTAGGAAATCGATAATGGGGCCTTTGATCATCGGTGATTCGTGCCATTTCGGACTGGGATTGTTCGTCGCTGAAAGAGAGCGCTGGAGGTTGAGCTAGAAATGCCATCTTGGCGATTCGCATGTGTAATCCATCCGTTTGAAAAGGAGCAAACGCCAAACACTGGGGTTGTTGTTGCCCGCTATGCGCTCGAGTCGGCTGTATTGCCTCCGGTGACCGAAACGCTGCCGTTCGCCGAACTAGTGCGACGAGCGTTGATAAGAAATCGCGCGGAGACTTCGCACTCAGAAGCGATCATCGGCAAGACGGTCGCGGGTGTGCCGCTCGCGGGTCACAGACATGCGCACTACCTTGCCGCTGACGAAGACGGCGACGGACGATTGGATCATGTGACCGTATACGCGCCGTGCGGATTTGATCATGGTGATCTAGAGGCTCTCGTCGCGCTACGCTTCATATACAGGCGTGGTCCTGAGCCGGACATCCGAATGGTGCTTCTGGGAATCGGCGCGCGCGCCGATTTTGCGAACGCATGCGTCTTTGCGTGCGCCTCTCGGTGGCGTTCGGCGTCCCCCTTTTCTCTCCCGCGCTTTGCAACCCGTGGCGCGCGCGGACGCCCGCGTCTGCGCGACTTGCCCGAAGCGCAACTTCGCCGCGAACTCATGCTGCGCGGCTTCCCTGAGCCAGTGAGGATAGAGCGGATAGGAGGTTACATTGTCGGCGGACTCATGTTCCGCTGGTCTGACTTTCACGTCGAAAGACGTAACGGCACGCGCGGTCACGGCCTTGCTGGGTTCGAGATCGAATTCGCCGAGCCGGTAGCCGGCCCGATCGCCCTCGGGTTTGGTTGCCATTTCGGATTGGGTCTTTTTCTGCCAGTTGAATGAGCTCCCCGACAGACTTGAGGTTTGACCAAGATGCGAAGCGAATTTTCGGACATTTCGAGGGTGATGTTTCGTTTTAGAAAAACGGGGGAGCGCGAGGGGGCTATAATCCTGAAGAATTAATGCCAGTACTAACGGTCAAGGCACAAATCCACACCGATCCGGAGACGGAAGCTATCCTCCGGGACGCAATGTACTGCGCCACCAAAGTCTACGATGGTCTCATGTGGCATCTCCGCCAAAAACAGGAGGAAACCGGTAAGGCGCGGATCAGTCGCTCCAACTTGAACCGCATTCTGGCCACATTGCCGCGTGCTGTAGGAGTAGGCGAAGCCGCTCTGGTCTTCAGGTTGAAGAGAAGAATTCCCGAAGGCAAGGTGCTAAACCGACGCGAGATCGAAGAAGTTGGCTACGAGTTCGGTCTATTGACGCGGACGTTCAGCTAGAGCAGACGTGCTCATCAGTCATGGGTTCACGGGGCAGCATGTGATTTTCTTGGTTCCGAAAACCTTGCAAGCGAGAAACCATCTTTTTTCGAAACGCCATTTGAATGAGTACGATCCCCCCCCGACTTCGAGCAAATACCCGCCCGCATGGTGAACGAGTTATGCTACTGCCCGCGGCTATTCTATCTGGAGTACGTGCAGAGAGAATGGGCGCATAACACCGACACGCTTGAAGGTAGATTGGTTCACCGGCGCGTTGACCGGCAACAAGGCGAGGTCCCATCGGCCACGGAATTAAGTGGTCGAGAAGAGATCCACGCTCGTTCTGTGCTTATCGGATCCGATCGGCTCGGCGCCATCGCACGCATAGATCTCATCGAAGCGGAAGACGGGGCGCTTGTTCCCGTAGACTACAAACGCGGTTCGCCTCCTTCGTTAGAGCGCGTCCCCGAAGGCGCTTACGAGCCGGACCGTGTGCAACTTTGCCTTCAAGGGCTGTTGCTTCGCGAGGAAGGCTATCGAGCTGACTACGGTATCATCTATTTTGCCGAGACGCGCACGCGCGTGCGCATCGATTTCACCGAAGAACTCATCGCTCGTACGCTCAGTCTGCTCGAAGAAGCGCGGCATCTTGCTCGTTCAGGCGAAATGCCGCCTCCGCTCGTGAATTCGCCTAAATGCCCGCGCTGCTCGCTCGTTGGCATCTGCTTGCCAGATGAAACCAACCTCTTGAAGCAAAGCGCTGCGGAAGCTTCAGCGCCTGTTCGTCGGCTCACTCCGGCGCGTGACGATCGTTTGCCGGTTTACGTGCAAGGGCATGGGCACACGATCGGACTCAACGGCGAAACTTTGGAAGTACGCAGCAAAGGCGAAGTGATCGCCGCAGTGCGGCTGCTTGAGATATCGCATCTTGTGCTCTTCGGCAATGTGCAGCTATCGGCGCAAGCGTTGCGTGAACTCGCATCGCGCGATTCGATCATCGTTCATCTTTCACATGCAGGGTGGCTCGTTGCCGTAACGACTCCGCCACCGTCGAAGAACATAGAGCTGCGTCAGAGGCAGTTCGCGGCGGCGGCGGATGCGGAGCTATGCTTGCGCTTGGCGCGAGCTTTCGTCGCGGGCAAGATCAGAAATGCGCGCACGTTGCTCAGGCGTAACGGTCGAGACCTGCCTGAAAAGATCTTGCGCCGATTGGCGCAGAGCAGGCGACGAGCCGAAAGAGCAACGGCGCTGGCCGAATTGCTCGGCATAGAAGGCACGGCTGCGCGCGACTATTTCGCTCACTTTTCTATGATGTTTAAAGGCGATGCGGGATCGGGGCGCGAACTCTCTTCTTTTGATTTCAGCTCGCGCAACCGTCGTCCGCCACGAGATCCGGTCAATGCCTTGTTATCCTTCCTTTACGCTATGTTGCTCAAAGATGTCTTGGCGACTTTGGTTGGGGTCGGATTTGATCCTTATCTAGGCTTCTACCATCAGCCGAAATATGGGCGACCAGCCTTAGCGCTCGACCTGATGGAAGAATTTCGCCCCATCGTTGCTGATTCGGTTGCAATCGGGCTCATCAATAACGGCGAGATACGTCCGTCGGATTTCATCGCACGGGCTGGATCAGTCGCGCTTACGCCCGAGGGCAGAAAGCGTGTGATCGAAGCTTATGAGCGCAGACTCAACACTCTGGTGACTCATCCGTTGTTTAACTATCCGATGAGTTATCGCCGTATCTTCGAAGTGCAAGCACGGCTGCTCGCGCGCTTTCTAACTGGCGAAGTGAGCATCTACCCGTCGTTCTGCACAAGGTGAGGTCGTTCACATTCGAAGACAGCAATGACGCCAACGGCTTACAGAGGCGAAAAGGCTGGTCGTGAGGTCGAACATACAGAGGAGGCTTCAGCCGCAGATCATGAGAAATCGTTATATCGTCAGCTACGATATTTCTGACCCTCGACGTTGGCGCCAAGTTTACCGAACGATGCGTGGATTTGGTGATCCCATACAATATTCCGTCTTTCAATGCGATCTTCTACCGACGGAACGCGTACTGATGATCGAAGCCCTGACTGAGATCATCAACCACCGTGAGGATCGAGTGATGATCATAGACGTAGGGCCAGCCGATAAGCGTGCTAAAAGAAGCATTGAGATGCTTGGCAGAAAAATAGAGAAGGAAGAGAAAATAGCTATCATCGTATGAGAAACTCTGAAATCGATGGGTGTATCCAAAACCGAAGTAGAGGAGGAAGAGAAAATAACCATCATCGTATGTATACTCAAAAGCGACACTCCACTTCTGAGAATTCGAAGGCAACGTTTCACTTCCGAAGCGAATGCGCTCATCCTGCGAGTTTCGTCTTCCCGTAAAGATTCCTGCTTTTCGATCAAAGCATCTGACGCATACATTGAAGCCTACGCGGATAATTCAGTAAAGATTACTCTCTTTCGATCAAAGTAGCTGACCGGTATTTTTCGCTTTTTTGGTAGCGCCGTTGTATCGAAACGCATGAACAATATAGCAACATTGCGGCGCGCAAGGCGCGAGAGCTTAGGTGATGCACCACAGGCTGGAACCGCTCGCCGAAGTCAAACGCTCTGTGCTCAACAGTTTGGACTTGACACCGTAACACCGATGCAGTAATTTATCGTCGCAATTCTGAACCGCTCGCAAAGCGGTCCACAAATGTGTCTTTGACAAAAGGATACAAGAATGCTGTTTCCACGTTCGAAAGAACGTGGCCCCATTGAAGCCGGCGGCGAGTGTAAACAACGCGCCCCC
>NZ_PSLQ01000107.1:0-5476 GCF_040289685.1 Pyrinomonas sp. | reverse complement strand
CCACCCCTGAAGGGGATGGGTTTTATAGCTCCCCCACACCCCCTCTTTTCTATAAAACGCAAGCAAGTTTTCCCCGAGCTCCACTGTGGCAAAGTTCGACATAACTTTTGATGCGGAAGATCCTCTCCGTAATTCGGGGCAAGTAGGTCGTCGCTTGACCTTCCTGCTCCTCGCGTTTCATCGCCTCGATTTGTTGTGATCGGAGCAAGCAGGTCGTCACTCGAGCGTCGGCGTGAGGCGAACTATTTCGCCCATGGTTGGCCGGCTTGACTTTCGGCAGGATGTGAGGCTATGATCCCGCTTCAATATTGAAAACGATTTTCAATTTCATTACCGAACGCTGACAATGGAGGGTTAGAAAGGCATGATCCGCTTTGCTCTGCTCTGCTCGCTGCTGCTGCTGCCGCTTGCCGCGCACGCGCAATCACACGCGCAATCATCCATCTACGGCATCGTTACCGACCGCACCGGCGCTATAGTCGCCGGTGCTTCCATCGCGCTTCAACCAGCGGACGCGCGCTGGAGGCGCACCGCCACCACCGATGAAACTGGAGCTTTTCGCTTCTTTCGACTTCCTTCCGGAGACTACTCCATCACGGCGCGCGCCGTTGGTTTCGCGCCGACAACGACTCGCGCGACGTTATCGGGCGCCGATCTGCGACTCGATCTTGTGCTCGAACCGGCGGCTATCGCTGAGGTAGTCGTCGTCAGCTCAACCCATCTGGCTGAGACTCCCGAAGATGTTGCCCGCACGCCCGGTTCCGTGGAGATCATTGATGCCAAGACACTGGAGAGCGCGCGCCCGTTCACCTTCAGTGACGTGTTGCGCCGCGTCGCCGGCGTCAACGTGCGCGACGAAGAAGGGTTCGGCTTGCGTCCCAACATCGGCATTCGCGGCCTCAATCCGACGCGCTCGACCAAAGTTCTGCTGCTCGAAGATGGCATTCCCTTCACCTATGCCCCATACGGCGACAACGCTTCCTATTACCATCCGCCGGTGGACCGGTTCGAAAGCTTGGAGGTGCTCAAGGGATCAGGGCAGATACTCTACGGTCCGGTCACCGTCGGCGGCGTCATCAATTACATCACGCCGAATCCACCGACGAAGCCTTCCGGTTACTTGTCGCTGACGGGCGGCAATCGCGATTACTTCAACGGCCACTTCAACTTCGGCGGCACATGGAAGAACACAGGGCTGCTCTTCGACCTGATGCGCAAACAAGGCGAAGGCGCACGCGAGAATACGCGCTCCGGATTGAATGACTTCAACTTCAAATCCGTTTCGACCTTCGGCGCGCGACAGGCCCTGACGCTCAAGGCCAACTACTACGGCGAAGATTCGATGGTCACCTACTCTGGCCTGCGCGAAGATGAATACCGCGCCAATCCGCGCGGCAACCCCTTCCGCAACGACCACTTCGACGGCCACCGCGCGGGCGCGTCGGCCACTCATGCCTACATCTTCAGCCCCGATTTGACCTTGACCACGAGCCTCTACGGTTCATATTTCCGCCGCCATTGGTGGAGACAGTCGAGCAATTCTGCACAACGCCCCAACCGCTTGTTCAATCCGACGACGCGCACGGGCGATCCGGACTGTTTGAGCATGGCCGACCTGCTCACGACGTGCGGCAACGAAGGGCGTTTGCGCCGCTATTATAACTTCGGCATCGAACCGCGCTTTCGCGCGAACTTCTCGCTCGCCGATGTGCGCAACGAAATCGACTTCGGCTTGCGCGCCCACTTCGAAGACCAAGATCGCCTTCAAGTCAACGGCGACACGCCGACGGCTCGCTCGGGCATCACGGTGGAAGACAATTTGCGACGCAACCAAGCATATTCCGGTTTCGTGCAGAACCGTTTCATTTTCGGCGCCTTTGCCATCACGCCCGGCTTGCGTCTCGAGCACGTGCGTTATCTACGGACCAATCGTCTAGCCAACAATGGCGCGGGAGTTACGGGGCGCACGTCGCTTACGCAATTGATTCCCGGCTTGGGCTTGTCGTTCAGCCCATCCACCGCGATCACCATTTTCGCGGGCGTACATCGCGGTTTCGCTCCGCCGCGCACCGAAGACATCATCAACAATTCCACGGGCGGCGTCGTCGATCTCGATCCGGAACTCAGTTGGAACTACGAGCTAGGTCTGCGCTCGGCACCCAAACGCGGGTTACGTTTTGACGCGACCTTTTTCCGCATGGACTACGAGAACCAAGTCGTTCCGGCCAGCGTCGCCGGCGGCATCGGCGCGACGTTGACCAACGGCGGAGCCACGCTGCACCAAGGGGTTGAACTCACCGGCCGCATCGATTCAGCCCCGTTTTTCGATCAGACGACCAATCTCTACTTGCGCGTCGCTTACACGTACTTGCCAGCGGCTCGTTTTACGGGCGTTCGCTTCAGCAGCATCAGCGGCTTTACGCGCGTCAGCGTCAGCGGCAACCGACTCCCATACGCGCCGGAACACACGCTCGATGCAGCGATCGGGTTGAGCCACCCGCGCGGACTCGATGCCATGCTCGAAGCGACCTACATCGGGCGTCAGTTCAGCGATGACTTGAACACGGTCAGTCCGACCCCTGACGGGCAACGCGGGCTCATCCCGAGCTACGTTGTCTGGAATGCGACTGTGAACTATCGCCTAGAGTCTTGGCGCACGACCTTCTTCGTCACGACGAAGAACCTCTTCGATCGGCTCTACATCGTGGACCGAACGCGCGGCATCTTGCCGGGCAGTCCGCGCTTGATACAAGCCGGGCTCAAATGGAACTTCTAAACGATAGATGCTTGCTCGGGGAAAGCGTCCGCGTCGGTTACGTGACGCTCAAAATAGGGCTTCTAGACGGAAGATCGTTGGAAGAAGCGAGGCGATTTCACAACGCCGACTCAAACGGGGGCTACGGTCAAATGGCGCACTTGTCTGGCCGTCCTGTTCACGGTGTGAACCGATCTGGGAATCTTCAACCAACGGCGACCGATTTTGCAGTCGCGCGCTGCTTCGCGGCTTTCAATCCGATCCGCTATTGGAGCAGCGCGCGAAACAAACGCGCCGCCTCGTCTTTTTGCGCTCTCGCCCAGCGGTCGCCCTCAACAAAGGCTTCGGGCTATAATCTCTCGCTCGCTGCAACACAACGCACGAGGGAGGTTGCCCATGGATGCCCAAAAGCTTGAACACTTCAAACGCAAGCTGCTCGCCGAACGCGAGCGCCACTTGGCCCACATCAACGACAACCAACAAGATGCACGCCAGATGGCCGAAGCCGACGATGGCGTCAAAGACGCCGCCGACATGTCCTTGCTGGACGTCAACCAAGAGATCGAGTATCGCTTGAGCGAGCGCGAGTCGCAGCTGGTCGCTGAGATCGAAGAGGCGTTGCGCCGCATCGCCGAAGGGACTTACGGCATCTGCGAACGTTGCGGGAAGCCAATAGACGAACGTCGCCTTGAAGCGCTGCCGACGGCCCGCTACGATGCCGCCTGCCAAGCTGTCATGGAAGCGGGCCAAGAGACGCCATCGCTCTAGCGCCGGTTCGGTCTGGTGCAGTGCGGAGTCGCGCCCCGTGCCCAGATCAACGCGCACCGCAAAGACCGCCTTCAAGATTTCGGGTGCGATTTATCGTAGATCTCGATCAACCTCTCCATGGAGACGTGCGTGTAGATCTGTGTGGTCGAAAGGCGCGCGTGACCGAGCAGCTCTTGGATGTCGCGTAAGTCCGCTCCGTTGTCGAGCAGGTGCGTCGCAAAGGTATGGCGCAGCGAGTGCGGACTGATGTTGTGAATGCCCGCGCACAGTTCGATGTACTTATCGACCATGCGTCCAACCGAGCGCGTTGTGATCCGCGTCCCCTGATAGTTCAAAAAGAGCGCCCGTTCGTCGCGCTGCGCGAGCGGGGCGTTGCGCAGGAAATTGTCGCGCACCGTCATGTATTGCAAAAGCGCATGGAGCGCCGGTTCGCCGAAGGGCACGATGCGCTGTTTACGCCGTTTGCCCGTGATGCGCACCGTGCGTTGACGAAAGTCCACGTCCTGCACGTTCAGCCGGACCAGCTCGGAAACGCGCATTCCGGTTCCGTACAGTATCTCGAGAATGGCTCGATCTCGTTTGCCGAGATCGGTCGAGATGTCCGGCGTCTCGATAAACCGGATCACATCCTCCACCGAAAGACAGTGGGGGAGCTTCTTCTCCAAACGCGGCGTCGAAACCAGCTTGGCCGGATTGGCCTCCAACACGCCTTCCCGAATCAAGAACTGGAAGAAGGTGCGCAACGCCGCGAGCTTGCGCGCAATCGAACTCTTCTTCTTCTTCTCAGCGTGTAGCTGCGCGAGCCATTCACGGATTGTGAGGTGGTCTATCTGGCGCACGTCCACCGCGCGACGCACGCCCGTTCGTGGATCAGCGGGTGCCAAGTAATCGTAGAATTGACCGAGGTCGATAGCGTAGTTGCGCAGCGTGTGCTCGCTTGCGTTTCGCTCGTACCGCAGATGATCGAAGAACTGTGCCAATAAGTGCTCCATATCCTCTCCTCGCGGTGGCCGACACTCGCTGTTCGTTGCTCATTGTATTCATCGCGGCTGATTTCTCAAGAGACGGCATCGAAGAAGCTGCTCCATACCGGCTCGCCCCGATCACGGAGCCAGACACACCTTGGGCGCTACGCTCATCGCGCCACACGTGATATTTTGTAGGCGAAAGGCTCTGAGCGAAGATGGACCGTCCGGAGCGCCCCATATTTGACTGGCTCCAAGGCCGCGCGTCGCTTGGCGCAGCGAGCGGCTGGACTACCGAAGAGATACGCCTCGTGGCGGACCTCGCCTATTGGCTCGCCGAACAAGGACGTTATCAGGAAGCGATCACCATCTTCGAGGGCTTGGCGGCGCTGGCCCCGGCAACCGCCTACTTCCAATCAGCGCTCGGCGCGCTTTGGCTGCGCCACGGCCAACCGGAACGCGCTCTGCCTCACTTGGAAACAGCCTTGACCGCCGATCCACAAGATTTCACGGCGCTGATCAATCGCGCAGAGGCGCGCATGTTGCTCGGCGATCTCGATGGAGCGCGCAAGGACCTCAAAGCTATGCTCGACTTGAGCGCAAGGCTCCCGCAAACGCCTCTACTTCAAATGTGTACAACGCGCGCCCGCGCTTTGTTGCAAACGGCGCTGGCCAAAGATCTAGTCAAAAGGTAATGGAAACTCTGGCGTAGAGCCGAATGATTCCGGTTCGCCCAGCGCTCGCACTGCGCGCCATTGGTGTAGCGCGTCGATTGCCGGCGTAAAACCGAATGATTGTCATTCGCCTGGAACTGGACCAGGGATTGATCTGCTCGTTCGGGTAGGCTGCCCAACCAGTCGAAGACGCGATGCCAAAAGCGATCAAGACCGAGCTCACTGTAACCATTTCCCGAGACGCCTTCAATTCGGTTCAAGTAAAAACTCATGCGACAAGCTCTATCTTACTGCCCGACGTCAGTTTAGCTTCG